>NZ_JAIOKW010000020.1:0-95665 GCF_020093335.1 Pseudomonas fluorescens group sp.
AGGCGCCCCGTCAAACACGCTGGCCGAACGCAGGCTTGAATCCGTGGGTAACCCGGCAGGACGCCGGGTTAGCCGCCCCGCGCCATGGATGGCGCGTGGCGGCGGCCCACGGATTCAAGCCGGAGTGAGGGCACACCGAGCCTAGGCGAGGTGCCGAGTGTTGGGGCGAAGCGTTTTTGGTTACTTTTGGCGCTCTTCCAAAAGTGACCCGCCGTAAGGGCGGAACCCATTTCAGCCGTTACCTAAACAACGGATATGTACCCCACCCACACCACCAACATCGACAAAAGAGCACATCCTGCGATCAATACCATTGCTGTCTTTATCCAACTCAAGACCGAACACTACCGCAAAAAAACAGGGCGATCATTGATCGCCCCAAACGGTACATCGAGAGGTCCTTTCCAAAGCCTTACAAACTGATCTGCTGACGCTCCTCATCCGTCAACCGCGCCCGCGCCTGCTCACTCAGCGGCCCCGCGCCCAGCACCTGCACCGGGCTGCTGGGGTTGTACCCGGAAGTTTTCTGCGCCGGCTCCGGCTCACGCGGCAGCGGCTCACTGCCCAGGCTCAACACCTCAACCGTCATGATCGACGGCCGACCCTGCTTGGCCGCCGCCTGCTGACTGCGCGCCGCATCTTCCGCCGCCTGGGACGCCGCCGCCCCCGCCGCGCTGGCCGAGCTCATGGCCCCGGTGTTAACGGTGGCCGACACCGGTACCCCGGACGACTTGCCCTGGCTCTGGATGTTCGCCGCGTTCACCACCCGCAAGGCAGCGATGTTGACGTTACCCGACACCCGAATCCCCGCCTCCCCCGCGTCGATGGTGCCCATCGGTGCGATCAGGTCGATATCCCCCGCCGGCACTTCCGGAATCGGGTTCAGCGTGGCGATCCCCGCACCGGTACTCGGTACCGACGGCGACAGGCCCACGTTGCCCCAGTTGTCATAGACGCGCTTGGGCGGCGTGTACACCACCGTGGTCTTGGAACCGCGCCCGGCGTTGATGTCGCCCTCGCTGGTCCAGGCCATGATCGATCCGCCGAAGGTGGTCATGATGCGGCTCTGGCCGAGCAGGATGCTGCCCAGGGAATACAGCTGAATATCCCCCGAACCCTGGGTGATCAGACCCGCTGTCGACGGTGGCGCAGCGCCTTCGATGCCGAACGTCTGGCGGCCACCCGGCGTGAGCATCTGGATCGAGCCACCGAAGTTGGTGTGCACGCCCGCGCCGCCGAACATCGTGATGTCGCCTTTGTAGGTGATCGGGTTGCCGGCCACGTCGGTCTCGGGGAACAACCGGGCAATCGCCGTACGGCCACGCACATAGCTGCCCTGGCGCACACTGCCGTCCTGGTTGTACTCACGGCCGGCGGCCTTGAGTTCGGCGAAGTACACGTCACGGGCGAAGATCCGTTGTTGTTCGGCGGGCAGTGCGGCGTAGTAGGTACGGGCCTGTTCGCTGTCGCCGGCGAAGCCGAAGCGTTCGGTGAGCCAGGACACCAGTTCATTCTCGTAGGTCTTGGCGACTTTGCTGCCCTGCAACGACTCACCCGGTTGCGCCAGGTTGGCGGGGTTCAGGTAGGCCTCGACGAAGCGGCGGTAGTCCGGGCCGTTGGGGCCCATGCCGGCTTGCATGACGATGCTTGCGCCAGGGCGGCTGTCGCCGGCCGCGACAGCGCCCAGACTGTTCACCGCGACTTTGTCTTCCATCTGAATGTTGCGCCCCGCCGTCAGCTCCAGGGTACCGGGGCCGGCAACGTTAAAGCTGCTGTAGAGGATGTCGCGGCCAGCGCTGGCGATGGAGATATCGGTGGGGCTGTTGTGCACGAACAGGTTGCCGGTAAAGGTGTATTGACCCGTATCCGTGACACCTGCGCTGGCACCGCTCAAGCGCGTGCCGCTGCCGACAATATCGCGTCCGGCTTGCATCCATACCGGGCCTGCGCCTTCGTAAAAGGTTTGCCCGAACCGAGCGTCACCCACCCCCGTGATCGTGAGGGCGCGCCCACTGTTGACGCCCAGCAGGTCCCCACTCAGTGCATAGAAACGCGCGGGCTCCAGGGCATCACCCCAAGCCATGCTGGCGGTGTTGGGGCCAAAGGCAAACAGTGGAGAAACCGTTAAGGTTGCAATGTTGCCATCGCTGGAAAGATTGCCACTGCCCACTATTGCCGTTTTTTGATCAGTCAGGAAACCGGCGAAGGCCGGACGCAGAATAGTCGCCAGGCTATTGGGTGCCGCACTGGAGCGGCTGATCGTCAGATCGCCGCCGGAGATCGAATCACCGGCCAGCAATTCCAGTTGCCCATTGGACGAAGGTGCGAGTACCAACGCCCTGAGCGGCTGCACGTCGCCAGGATTACTGGTCGAGGCGCTGCCGTAATAGAGACTGCCATTAGCAGCAACCGCACGCAATGTCGCGGGATAGACCGCCGCCATATCGGTTTCCAGGGTCTGGGTCAGGGGCGTGAGGTTGCCCCCGGCAGAGAACAGGTCCACTGCTGTGCGGTCGGTCCACAGGCTGAACCAGCTTTGCCCAATCCCGTTGACCCCCTTATTGACGTAGGTCAAGGCGTTCATCTGCGGCGCGCGCCCAGGGTCGGCGACGTCCTGCAACACCAGGTCGCCACGGGTGGACAGGCTGAAAGTGGCGTCGCCCGGCAATAGGCTCAAACCTCCCGCAGCAAAGGCCGAAGTGGCGCGCAACGGATCATAGGCGCGTACCTCACTGGGACTCTGGTCTTTGCGTTGATTGCCATACCGCAGCGTCAGACTGCCCAGGGCGCCGCCGGTCAATTGCACGTGCCCACGCAGGTTCACCAGTGCACCATTGAGGTGCTCTACAAAGGTCTGGCTGGCGGGGTTAACCGCTCCGCCGACCCGCAGGTTCAGATCACCGCCACCCGTCAGTTGCACACTGCCATCGGCCCCGACCCGACCGGTACTGCCGACTGCCAGTACCAGGCCTTGGCTGCGCCGACTGACGTTCAGAGCTGTTGACGAGACAGGGCTGATGAGTCCTGCATCGCCACCCACATCAACATTCAGGTTGCCGCCTCCCAGGGTGCCAAACCCGGTGAACCCGACCATCTGGTCCGCCCGGTCGGTAGCGACGTAGGAACCAAAATTGATCCACCAGGCGGTGGCTTGCGCCTGGCTCCCACTGAGCCCATTGCCCTGACGCCACAGCCAGTTGCCGACGTTGGCTGAATCCTGCCCCTGGTCGCTCGGTACCGGACGACCAACGCCATTCTGCGCCGGGCTGGTGATATTACCCGTCAGGTTGCCGCCCACTTTAAGCAGCAAGTTGCCGCCCGTATCCGGGTACCAGGCACGGTACAGACTGCCGGTGTCTGCGTTGACCAGCTTTTCGTTGCCCCCGGCGTTAGCCAATACCTTGCCATTGCTGCCCAGGGCTCGCTTGAGGTTATACGGATCGTTGGTCGAGGTGCCGGTGGACGAGCTGCCTGCCGTGTAGACGCCGAACAGCGACTCCATGCTCAGGTTGCCGGCGGCCAGCAGGTCAAGGTCTGCAGCGCCAGTGCGGATTACGCTGAAGCGACTACTGCCGCCCACCAGCAGCGTATAGGCCTCACCACTGACAACGCAGTATTCCGGGAAGTCGTCACATACACCTGGGTATTGTATTGCGTCGAAATCAACCGGTTGGCCTACCATGCTGTCATCGCCGAACCACCCTATAGAGCCCTCCTCGGTCCAGACCTGGGCTCCTTTCCCGAACGCCCCATAGTGACTGTCCGCCAATCGCAGATTGCCGCTTACCGGATGCGGTTGCAGCAGGCGACTGTCCGCCGCCTCGGTATCGGCCCCCGCGACCAGGCGAATCGACCACGACTGCGCACCCTCCTCCAGCATGGGTGCAATTGCCCAGTTCTTGCCCGGATGGCCGGCGTCACGCAACGTCACCGACTCCACGCCGCCCGGCAGCTTCACGTCTGTCCCCGACGGCAACAGGGCGCCCCGGGGCAGCACTTGGCTGGCGGTCAGGGTCACCTTGGTGGCCAATGGCACGCCCTTGGGCCAGATCAAGCCGTCGACACTGGCTGACGTGCTCAACAAACTGCCGGCATCCAGGACACTGCCGATGGCGAGGGTCTGGCTCTGAGTCAGCAACGTGCCCGCCGCGAACAGCACATTGCCCGAGGCATCCCGAACAGCCGCCGCCAACACCGTACCCGCCGGGAGTACCAACGGTTGTTTGAGCGTAGCCGCGACGGGCAATCGGGTGCCCGGCGGCAAAAACAGGGGGTTGGTCAGTACATCGAAATTAAGCGCAGCGCCCGCGGGGAACACGGTGCCCACCTCCAGGGTCACGCCGCTGCCCGGTATCACCACGGTGCCGCCGGTGTAGTCGATACCGGCGCGCAGCACCCAGCCATTGTCATCGTCGGTGGCCGGTGGCGCGGCAAAGCCGTCGTTGATGCTGCCATAGATATTCAGGTCGCCACCGGCACGCAGGGTCAGGCTGCCGGACTCGGTCTTGGCCGTTGATTTGAGGCTGGCGTAGCGATAGCTGGAGAGGTCCAGATCGCCCTGCACTACCAGGTCTCCATCCGGGGTTTTGCTGATGATCTCTACGCCGGGGCGCAGGTGGAAAACATCGCCGTACGTGGCGTTGTTCAAGCCGGCGAGTTTGCGCAGCAAGTTGTCGTTAACGCGCGCAGCGTCGATGAATGTCGTATTCGCGTCATTGACGCCCTGCAGGTAGGTCTGATCAATCACTTGGTACGGGCGGCCATTGGGCGTTTCGTCGGTTTTGGTCGGGGCATCGTCGTAGGTTCTCATGCCATTGAGCGCAATCGAACGCGCGCCTTGGATAGTCAACTGCCCACGGGCGTCGATGGCGATGTCATTGCCGCCCACTCGCGGCGCGTTGAGTTCCAGCGTGCCACGGCTGCGCCCGTCATTGCCGGTCGCAGCAGCAGTACCGTGACGCAGGTCGATGCGCGCCCCCTCGGCCAGGGTCAGTTGGCCCAGGCCCGAGCCCAGCACCACGATGGCGCGGTTGGGCGAATCGATGATCTTGCCGTAGCTGTCCACCCGCAGTTGGCTGCCATGGGCATCGAGCACCGCCGTGCCGTCCAGGCTCAGGCCGTTCTTGGCCGCCAGGTTGATGCTGCCCACGCGCTCGCCGCTGGCATCCACCAGGCCGGTCACGCGCAGGCTGCCATTGTCGATCGAGACGTTGACGCTGTTGGCCTTGACGTCATTACCTATCGTCAGGTCGCCCTGCTTGAGCTGGAAGCTGCGCGCACCGTAGACCTGGCCCTGGTTGAGGCGTTGGTTGAGCGCTGCGAACTGGTCGCTGAGCGTACCGCTGCCGCCCAGGCGCTGGGCCTGGATCTCCACCGCACCCGCGAGGTAGGGCACCCGCGTGCCACCGGCATCGTAGTCACCGCTGCTGCCAGCGATGATCTTGCCTGCCAAGTCGACGATCCCCGCAGCACCGTCCACCGCCACCGCGCGCAACTTGCCCGCCTGGTTGTGCTGCGCCGACAGGTCGATGGTCGAACCGGCGGCCTGCTGCACATTGCCGGCACGGCTTTCCAGCAAGACCTCGCCGCCTGCGCTGTATTTGGTCAGGTCGTTGAAGGCAATGGCCCGGCCGGACACATCAATCGAGGCGGCATCGGTCAATACCACGTCGCCCCGCGCGCCCAAGGTCACCTTGCCGCTGGGCAGTACCACGGCAGTGGCCAGGCGAAGGCTATCGCCTTGCAGTGACAATTCGCCGCCGATACCGTCCACCTTGCCTACTGCGCCAGCCGAGGCGCTGACATCAATCGCGCCACCGGCGGTAATACGGTTGACCGAACCGGCTTCACCGGTCATCAGCGGCGTGAGGATATTCAGGTTGCCGCCGCTGTAGGCAAAGCCCTTGATCGCATCAAACGCGCCCTGGCTCTGGTACACCGAGAGGCTGCCCTTGTGGTTGGCGGTGATGCGCTCACTGGCAATGAGGTTGACGTTGGCAAAGCCCAAGGCGAGGCGGTCGAAGGTCTTGGTCGTGCTCGGCTGGGCAAAATCCCCATAGCCGAATTCGATACGCTCGGCATTGATGTCCAGGCGCCCGCTGCCGGTGCCAGCACCGCCGGTCACCGCCGCCACAGGCGGCGCGACGGCACCTTGCCAGATCAGGTTGGCGGTGTGGACAGTCGCCACGTCGTTCAAGCCGCCAGAGCCGTAGATCGCCGGCGTAGAGAGCATCAGGTTGCTCAGCATCGACTTGCCGGTCACGGCGTCATAAGTGTCCAGGGTGGTGGTGCCGTAGAAGTTAAAGCTGTCACGCGCTGACAGTTGCAGGGTTTCCAGGGCCGGGGCGCCGAATTGGGTGTCACCGCGCAGCAGGCGTTCCAGCACTTGCTGGTTGAGGGTCATGCCTACCGGCAGGCGATTGTTGGCGGCTGCAGCGGCCAGGGCTTCGGGACTGCCGACGTTGATGCTGGACACGCCCAGGTTCAGGTGACGGGTGCCATAGCGCACCTCATCGCCCATCTGCAGGGAGCTGTCGGTCAAGGTAACGATGCTGCCTTCGGAATACAGGGCTGTCTGGCCGCTGCAGGGCGCGCTGTTGCACACGCCTAACTGGATGCCCCCACTGATGACTTCGCCCAATGACGGCGCGGCGACTACGTTGAGCAAACCGTTGGACACCGCCAGCACATTGCTCAGGTTGTAGATAAAGCCGTCACGTGCGTCGTAGCTGGCCTTGCCCTGGCCTATCGTGTTGATCGAGGCGCCTTGTTCGAGCGTAATTTTTCCGGTGGAGGTCACCAGTAATACCTCCGGTGCCGCCAGGTTCGCGCCGTCGCGCAGGATGATGGAACTGGTGATACTGCTGGGGAGGTTGATGTAGTTGCCACCCTGGCCGTACGTGACATAGGTCATTCCACCGATCAGCAGGCGAGCCGCGCCCATTGCATTCAGGCTGTCCGCATCCACCGTAATGCCTTTGAAATTGGCGGTAGCCGCGTTGCCTGCCGCGACAATTTCGATGTCCCTTCCCAAGCTGCCCTTTTCTTCGTTTATCAGCGATACGGTACCGCCGTAACCGCCATCAGCGGCCTCGAAGCGGCCGATCCCCTGGAACGAAAAGGCATCCGCACCTGCGCCTGGCCGCAGGGCCAGTTGCAGGGTTTTGGCATCCACCGGCAGCAGTGCCCGAGGTATACCAAGCCTGGTGGCGTCGGCCACGGCGAACTGTGCGTAGCCGGTTTCGTTGTATTGGGAGTAACGACGCAACATATCGGCCGACGTGAGAATCACCTGGCTGGCCGTGCTGTTGCTGATACCGGTATTGGCGATGGACAAGCGCCCTGCCGTGGCCCATGAGCCATTGCGCAATGCCTGGGTCGCACCGTCGGCGCCCATCCCGGCCAGGCCGTTGATCTCCAGCCGGAAAGCCCCAGGCATCAACGCATAGGTGGACGGCATCAGGGTATAGGTGCCGGCCGCCAGGCCCGGCACGCCGGCGCCGATTGTGATCTGCTGGCCGATCAACGGATCGACCGCGCCACCTTCCGGCGCCACCGGGGCATAGCCCGGTTGCACGCCCGGCACAATCGCATAGATCGGGTTGGTGCTCAGACCCGGCAGTACAAACCCGCCGTTCGCACCGAACTGTACCAGTGGGTTGTAACGTGCATCCGTAGACCCCCCGCGCCCGGAAATAAATCCAGCGCCGAGCAGTTCACCACCGCCGGACAGATCCAACGTCGCCTGCGGCAGCACCTCCACCGCCTGGCCACCGAGAATCACCCCGACGTTCAGACTGCCTGCAACGTTGCCGCCACCTTGGCCTATAAACGTTACTGTCTTGCCGTTGTACTTGTAGATCTGCCCATCCACGGTCCCGCCGTAAGGCAATACCAGGCCCTTGCCACTCACCGACGTGAGGCTGCCCGGCAGCAGTTGCACGTCTGTAGAACCCAGGTTGCCGATCTCGATCAGCCCCAGGGGCGCACGCACCACCCCGCCCTGCTTGATGGTCGGCCCGCCCAATTGCAGACGACCAAAGACCGAGTAAGGCATGGCGGCATTGCTATTGGCGGTGCGTGCGATGGTCAGGGTGCGTGTCGGATCATAATTGAAGCCTGTGCCATTGCTGGCAGCATTATTCACATAGCCCGCCAGTACCCGGGCGCCGACTTCAGTCGCCGGATACAACTGCGCCGCACGCAGGGTCATGTCACCACCGGTCACTAATTGCGTGCTGATGCCCTGGGCAATCACATCCGCACCGGCCCCCGCCAGGAAGCGCAAGTCGCCCTGGCTGGTCAGTTGCACATCATCAAACCCACGCCGTTCAAGGCTGGCCTGGCTGTTGTCGGGCCGCAACAGATAGCTCTTGTTGCCGAACACCACATTGCCACGCACGTCGATCAGGTTGGCGTTGGCGTTGAACTGCGCCGTGGTGGCCAGCACCGATGGATTGGGCAAAACCGGCACTGCACGGGTGTAGGCCTCCTTGCCGGTTTCTGCGGGCGCGAGCAGGCCGGCCAACAGCAGGTACGGCGCCGACAGGTTGACCCGTGAATTGGCCGCGGCGCTTTCACTGAGGTTATAGCTGCCACCGTACAGGCGCAGGCTCTGGCCCATGTTCAACGACACATCACCGTCAAAACTCAGCAAGCCGTTGCTGAGCAGCGCAAGATTGTCAAAGCCGCCGGCGGTGACCTGGTCCACCCCGAGATGGCCATGGCCGTATTCCAGGTTGGCGTTCGGGCTGGTTTGATGGGTCTGGCTGAGCACCAGTTCACGTACGTTGAGCACACTGTCGTTGACGCCGGCCTTGAGGTAATACGGGCTTTCCAGCGCAAGGGCCAAGCTGCCGCCCGCCGCCCCCGCCCCGCCCGCACGGGCAACGAAGCTGCCGTCCAGGTACAGGCCGTTGTTCGACGCAAAGCTGATACTGCCGCCATTGCTGGATACCGGCACACGGCCCTGACCGGGCACGTCGAGCATCGCCTGGGCACCGGACGCGTCCAGGCGCGCGCCCTCACGGACCACCACAAACACATCGCCGGCACTGGCAATCCCGGTGGTCAGGTTGATATCGCCGCCAATGCTGATCTTGCCGCCATTGAGGACCTGGCCGTACACGTTGCCCCGATTGCTCACCGCCGTGACCGCTCGCGATGCAACGTCAATCAGCGCATTTTCTCCCACCCAGATCGAGCGGTCATGGCCAGCCGCAATCGGCTGTTCCCAGGCCTGTGGCGACACGCTCAGGCCGCCCAGGCTGACACTGCCACCCCAGGCATTCAGGCTGCCGTTCAGGGTCAACTGGCCAACGCTGCGCAGGTTGATGCCCTGGCCGGGGTCGACATTGATCACCGCGCCCTGGCCCACGGTCAGGGCGGTGGTCGCCAGTTGTGCGGCGGTGGAGTCCTTGGAGCCAGCCGTCAACGTGAGGCTGGCACCGCGACGCTGGGTCAGGACGCCTTGGGTCGGGTTTTCCTGGTAGAGCGCTGGCGTCCAGCGTTCCAGTGCGTTGGCGGGGTCGCTGCCACTCGACGCAGCCAGTGTCTGCTCGCCCAAGCGGTAGACCGGCGTGGTGACATCCACCCGAGTGCCGTCAGTGACGAGCAGCCCTTCGTTGCCGGTGATGTCATAGGCCGAGAAGCCCTTATTGAAGAAATCGCCCGACAGTTGCACGGTGCCCGCGTCGGGCGCCGTGGCGCGGGTGCCGATCTGTACCTTGCGTGCCTGCAACGCCAGGGTGCCGCCACCGCTGACGCCATAGCCGCGAATCTCGCCGTCCAGCCCGAGGCTACTGAGGGACGCCAAGGTCACATCGCCGCCCTTGCCACCGATGAGCTTGCCATCCAGGCCGAGGATGCCGCCGGAGGATGCATCCACCACACTGCCGGCCGCCAGGTTCACGTTGCCGGTGCTGCGCAACGACACCTTGCCGCCGTTCACATAAGCCACGCCGCTGTTGTTGGTCGGTTCCAGCAGCAGGTTGCTCCAGCGCCCAGTGGTGTCCAGCTTGACCCCGGAGGCCAGGTTGACGCCGCCATTCCCCGCCACGATTGCATCGAGGACAGTGCCTTTGAGCGGATCGACCTGGTTGAGGATGTTACCGGCATTGATGCTGCCGCCGTGGGCGGTGAGATTGGCAGTGATATTGACGCCAGGCCCGAACAGGGTGATATCACCACCGTCCGCCACCTGGAGCGCGCCGTTGACCGTGATCTGCCGGGTGGCCCCGACCTTGATCGCGCCCAGCTCATAGCCATTGAGCTGATCACTGTCGAGCACCATCTTGCCCTGGCGATCCGCCGGCAAGGCGGTGGTGAGGTCCAGGCCGTCGGCGATTTTCTGCGTGTTGCTGTCGATCAGTACCTGGTCGGCGTTGCCGGTCAGGGCATACCGCAGGGTACCGGTGGTCTTGTTGTAGACCGGCGTGTACCCGCCAATGATCAACTGCGCGCGCTGGGCCATGGCCTTCTGCGACTGTTGGTAGCCGTCGAGGTTGATGTTCGGGGCCTGGGTCTGGCGGGTGCCCTGGAACACGTCGCTGATCACCTGGCCTTCGAGCACTGCGCTGGTGGTGCCGATCACCAGCTTGCCGGCATCACGGCCGACGGTGTAACCGCTCTCGTAACGGCGTTGCTTGGCGATCATCGGGTTGTAGTAGTAATCGGTCTGGCCCCAGCGCTTGCTGGTGTCTTCGTAGCCCTTGTAGAACCCGGAATAGAGAATATCGCCCGGCGCATTGGACAGCTCATACAAGCGCCCGTCCGGGCCCTTGAGCCAGGTCTGCTGGATATACCCGGCCTGCACATCCACGGTGCCGCCCGACAGGTTGATCTGCGCGCCCTGCTGGGTCACGACATCCTTGCCGGTAAAGGTCACGGTGCCGCCCTGGGCCATCCACTCGCCCACCGAGTGACCCTGGGTGCCGAGGTAACCGCCCACCTCCAGCAAGCCGCCGGCGGTGTACCAGCGGTCCGTTGCGTAACCGTTGGTACCGGCCGGCACAAACACCAGCTCACGCAGGTCGACCCACACGTCATTGTTGATCAACTGGCCGCCGTCACGGTTGACCGGCGCATCGCGCTGCTCGTTGCCCTGCACGTTGATCTTGATGTTGTTGGACTCCATCGACACCCTGACGCCGATGGCACCAGACACGTCGATCATCGCCCCATCACGCACCAGGCTGCGCCCGGCCGCGCTGACCGCCACCTGCCCGCCCGTGGCCAGGGTGGTCGAGCCTTTCTGGAAGTCCACGGTGCCGCCGCTGACGATCTCGATACGCGACTGGTCGGTGCGGTCGGCCACGGCGCTGAGGTTGTTGAACGCGCCGGTAATCAGGTTGGCGGGGGTGCCGTCGAGCTTGATCAGGCCGTTGCCCTTTTGGCTGTTCAGCGCGGTACTGCCGCTGCTGTCCAGCAGGATCGCGGTGGTGCTGCCTTCGCCCAGGGTCACGCTGCCGGTGCTGTCGCTGGCAGCGTTGAGCAAGTGAATGGTGCCGCGGGTGTCCACCGACGTGCTGGCCAGCGCAACGCCGTTTTGCTGCACCTGATGCCCGGTCAGGGTGATGTCGCCGGTAGAGGCCATGATCAGGCCGCTGTTGGTGACCTTGCCGGCGCTGCTGCCGGCGTTGAGGCTGGTTGCCACTTCGTTGCCACGGGTAGTAGAACGATCGTTGCCGGTGGTGCCCACGCCCTTGCGGATGTAGAAGCTGTCGCCGGCTGCGAGGGTGGCCTGGCCCTTGGCAGTAGTGATCGTGCCGGCGTTTTCCACTTCCGAACCGAGCAGCAGGGCGTAACCGCCCGAATCGGTGGAGGTCGCCGGGTTGTGGGTCTGGATCAATGCACCGCGCTGCACCTGGACCTTGCCCGCCGCGTCGGTAAAGGTCGGCTGGGAGCCCGTGCCATCGACATAAATCCCGCGCTGGGTGAACTGCTCATCGGTGATGTTCGCGGCGGCGGCCACCAGGTTACGTACGTTGACCTGGCTGGTGCCACTGAAGACCACACCGTTGCGGTTCACGATCATCACCGTACCGGCGCCATTGATCTGGCCCTGGATCTCACTGGGCCGCGCATTGGGGTCGTTGACGCGGTTGAGCACGGCCCAGCTGGACTGCTGCTGGAAATCCACGGTGGTGTTGCGCCCGACGTTGAAGGTCTCCCAGTTGAGGATCGCCTTGTCGGCGGTCTGCTCGATGGTCACCGTGGTCTTGCCGCCGGACTGGCTCTGGGTCGGGTTCTTGGCGTTGATCCAGCCCTGGGTCAGGCTGTTGTCGACCTGCAGGCCGCCCTTGCCCAGGCCATCCGGAATCGTCGAGACCTGGCCGAACGCCGCCTGGCGTCCCGCCGCTTGCGCGGCCTGCTGCGCGGCAATCGCCGCCACACTGGTATTCAGCGTACTGATGGAGCGCGCCAACTGCTGGTTGACCCGCGCTTGCTCGTTCAGCGACGGAATACCCGGCACCTGCCCAGCACTGAGCCGCGCCGCCGTTGCCGCCTGGGTCGCGCCTTTTTCGGCAAACCAACTGGAACTGAACGCCGTGGCTGCATGGGCATTACCGGCCACCATCAACAAGGCAATGGCCTGAGCCAGGGGCTTGAGGCGCAGCACGGTTTCTTGGGCTTTCAGGTTGACCGGTGATTTGCAGCGGACCATCGGGGTTCTTCCTTCTTTGTTATCACGCAGGGAGCAAGACAGGCTCACGTATGAGGGTTAGGCGGTTGGCGAGGGGCGCGACTGAACTTCTGTCATGCAAAGTTCATAGAGGGCTGGTAACGGGTCGAAAAACCGCACAAACGCAAAAATCAGCAACGGCACGGGCCGTTGCTGATCAGGGGGTGCAGGTCGTTGAAAGCGTGGGTTACAGCGGACGACCGATACCGTTGCAGACGTTGGTGTTGCCGATGCTCAGGGCGTTGCTCGCGGTCAGGAAACTGGCGCGAACGGTGGCTTTCCAAGCGGTTGGCAGTGGAACGAAAGCGTTGGCGGTGATGGCTGCATCGTTGTTGTTGGAGGCGCCGTAGTGCTTGGTGAAGAAATCACGCACTTGGGTGGTCTGGGTCGCGTCGGCGTAGCACTGGCTGAAGATCAGGTTGGTAAAGCCCAGGATCGGGTAGCCCGAGGTTGGGTAAGGCTGTACACCGGCGGTGTTGTCCGGACCGAAGACTGGAACCCAGGCGTCCGGGTTGGAACGATCAGCGGCAGCCGGTACCGGTACTGCGCCGATAGCGGCAGACACGTTGGCGGCGGCAGGCGAAACGCCCTGGGTGTTAGTGGCGACGTTTTTGCCCACGCGAGCCACTTTGGTAGCGTCGTCCAGACCGGCCAATGTAGGGGCGGCGAAGTCAGGGCTCATGTAGGTGATGCGGCCATCGCCGGCGGCCAGGGCAGTCATTACACCTTGGCTGCCAGTAGCAGCAACGGCGCCGGCAGGCAAGCCACCGGAGAAGCTGGTGCCGAAGGTGGTGGTGACGGCGAAGTTGCCTGTTTCTGCGTTGCACTTGGCATTGAGGAAACGGGTGAACAGCTCAGTGGTACCACTGCTTTCGCTGCGATAAACCACAACGATCGGACCGGTACGGCCAGAACCGGAAATACCGTCCCAGGTATTGATACGGCCCGAGAACACGCCGCACAACTCTTGAACGCTCAGGTCTACAGCGGCGGAACCGCTTTTATTGAAAGGAATGGCAACCGAAGTCCCCACCGATGGCACCTGGATCAACTTGCCCCAGGTCGGTTGCTTGGCAGACGCGTAGGTCGACAACTCAGTGGCGCTCAGCTTGGAGTCGCTGCCCGCCCAGTGCACGTTCTTGTTCGTCACGCCAGCCTGGAACTTGGTGTAGTCGTTGTTCAGGAAGGCTGCCTTGCCGTTACCGCTGCCGACACCAATGTACTGGGCGAAACCGGCAGTCAACACGCCGGAGGTCTGGTACAGCGCTTGTGGCAGGGTGGCACCACCGCCATTGATGTCAGCCATTGCAGCCTGTGCCGAGCACAGTGCAGCGAGGGTCATGGATACCGCGAGAACGTTGCGCTTAAACATGAAGAATCTCCTTTCGTCGTGTTTGTACGTTGGGGTAGATGGCTCTTGCATGACGCCATGGCTTCGGTCCCAAGCCGGTTTGCGGGGGTGGCGAGGGGTGAGGCCATGGGTAGGAAATTTCGCAGCTTCCGATGACAGCAAAAGGAAAAAACCTCGGGAGGAAGGGCTTGATTTTTAAAAAGATTCTCGGGTGTTTTGGTCATGGTTTTGAGCGGTTTGGAGGGAAGTGACAGCGAGGTTTCAGCCTGCGGGCCTGGAGGCCGCGTAGGGGGCGAGATGTGACGGAATGAGGAACCCGAGAACGCTGAAGAACCAATGGGGCCGCTTCGCAGCCCAGCGCGGGGCAAGCCCGCTCACCACAGGAAGTCCGCGCACCACAGGCAGCTCGCTGCCGTATTTGGAGGGGGTCCGGTCAGTGCGCTAAGTGACCAGTTGGTTGATCTCGATGATCGGCAACAACACCGCCATGACGATCACCAGCACCACGGCACCCATCACCACGATCATCAGCGGCTCCAGCAACGCGGTCATGCCCATGGCGCGGCGTTCGATGTCCCGCGACAGCGTCTGCGCCGCGCGCTCGAGCATGGGGGGCAGCGAGCCGGTTTTTTCGCCGCTGGCGATCAGGTGGATCAGCACCGGCGGGAACACCTTTTCTACCGCCAGTGCCGGGGCCAGGTTGACGCCTTCGCGCACTTTGGCGGTGGCGTCGTTGACGCACTGGCTCAGGCGGTCATTGGACAGGGTCTGCCGCGCCGCTTCCAGGGCACGCAACAGCGGCACGCCGGCCCCGCCGAGAATCGCCAGGGTCGAGGCAAACCGCGCGGTGTTCAGGCCCAGCACAAAACGCCCAATCAGCGGCAGGCGCAAGACGCGGCTATGCCAATTCAAACGCGCCACCGGGTTGCGCAAATACAGGCGCCAACTCCAGAAACCGCCGACGATCCCGGCGAAACACAGCCAACCCCAGGCGCGGATAAAGTCACTGGCGTTGAGCATCGCCAGGGTCAGCCCCGGCAGGTCCTGGCGCGCCTGGGAAAACGCGCTGACCACCTGGGGCACCACGTAGCTCAACAGGAAAATCACAATGCCAATGGACACCAGCCCCACTACACCGGGGTAAATAAACGCGGTGAGGATCTTGCCGCGCAGGTTGTTGCGCTCCTCGATGTAATCGGCCAGGCGCTCCATCACCTGGGCCAGGTCGCCGGACTCCTCCCCCGCCGCGATCAGCGCGCGGTAGATCGACGGAAAATCCCGTGGCCGCGCCGCCAACGCCTCCGCCAGGCGCATGCCGCCACGCACATCGGCGCGCACACCGGCGAGGGTCTGGGCGATGTGTTTTTTCTCGGCCTGCTCCACCGTGGCGCTCAACGCCGCCTCCAACGGCAGGCTGGCGCCCAGCAGGCTCGCCAGTTGCCGCGTGGCCCAGGCCAAATCATTGTCTGAGAGTTTGGCAGTGAACAGGCTGCTGCCCGCCGCCGCTGGCTGGCCGCCTTCGATCTGCACCAGCAACGCGGTCAAACCCCGGCTGCGCAAACTGGCGAAGGCCGCACTCTGGCTGTCGGCCTCCACATGCCCGGCCTCGACTTTGCCGCTGGCATCGGCGGCCTCGTAGCGATAGCGATTCATCAGGCGTCCCGTGTCACGCGCAGGATTTCTTCGGGCGCGGTGGCACCGCTGCGCACCCAGCGTTCGCCGTCTTCACGCATGCTGAACATCCCGGCGCGGCGTGCGGCCAGGCGCAAGTCCTGCTCGTTGGCGCCCTGGTGGATCAGGCTGCGCACATCGTCGTCGACGCAAAACAATTCATGGATACCGGTACGCCCGCTGTAGCCGATCTGGTTGCACTGCGCACAGCCCACCGGGCGCCAGGTGCCGGGCGCCGCAGGGTCCTCCTGCTTGCAGTGCGGGCACAGGCGGCGCACCAGGCGCTGGGCCAACACGCCGAGCAATGACGAAGCCAACAGAAACGGTTCAACGCCCATATCGATCAAGCGATTGACCGCCGACACCGCATCGTTGGTGTGCAAGGTCGCCAGCACCAGGTGACCGGTGAGCGAAGCCTGCACGGCGATTTGTGCGGTCTCCAGGTCACGGATCTCACCGATCATGATGATGTCGGGGTCCTGGCGCAGGATCGCGCGCAGGGCCAGGCCGAAGGTCATGTCGATCTTGGCGTTGACCTGGATCTGGCTGATGCCCGGCAGGTCGTATTCCACCGGGTCTTCCACGGTGAGGATATTGCTGGTGCTCGCGTCCAGCCGTGCCAAGGCGGCGTACAGACTGGTGGTCTTGCCGCTGCCGGTAGGGCCGGTGACCAGCACGATGCCGTGGGGCTGGCGGATCAGCGTATCCAGGCGCGCCAGCAACTGCGCCTCCATGCCCAGGGTTTCCAGCTGCAAGCGCCCGGCTTGTTTGTCCAGCAGCCGCATGACGACTCGTTCGCCATGCCCGGTGGGCACGGTCGACACCCGAATGTCGATGGGCCGCCCGGCCACACGCAGTGCAATACGCCCATCCTGGGGCAGGCGTTTTTCGGCGATATCGAGCTGGGCCATGATCTTGATTCGCGACACCAGCGCGCCATGCAAGGCCTTGCGGGGTGAGACCACGTCCCGCAGGGTGCCGTCGACGCGGTAGCGCACCACGGAGTGGGTTTCGTAGGGTTCGATGTGGATGTCGCTGGCCTCGTCGCGGGCGGCCTGGGTGAGCAACGCGTTGATCATGCGGATCACCGGGGCGCCGTCCTGGGTGTCGAGCAGGTCGGTGATTTCGGGCATGTCTTGCATGAGGCGGTCGAGGTCCACCTCGTTTTCCGCCGCGCCCACCACGGCGGCGGCGCTGCCAGTGTCGGCGTAGGCGCTGGCCAGGAGGCCGTCGAGTTCGTCATCGCGTATCTGCTCAACCTGCGACTGACCGAACTGGCGCTGCACCTCGCTGATCGACCAGCCGGGGGTTGAGGGGCAGACGGTCAGCAGCATGCCGTTCTCGCCGGGGCGCAGGAGGATGCGTTGGGATTTGGCCCAGGCGTAGGGGAGCAGGCTCATTGGGTTGGGCCTTTTTTTGGGTGTACATATCCGTTTTTTAGGTGATGGCTGATAGGGGTTCCGCCCTTACGGCGGCTCACTTTTGAAAAGCGCAAAAGTAAGCAAAACGCTCTTGCCCCAACACTCGGCACCTCGCTCACGCTCGGTGTGCCCGTAATCCGACAGGAATTTGGGGGGCCGCCGCCACGCGCCATCCATGGCGCGGGGCGGCTAAACCGGCATCCCTGCCGGTTTACCCCCCAAATCCCTGCCGAATTCCGGCCAGCGTGTTTGACGGGGCGCTTGAGATCAAGATCAAAAGCAAAAGCACAGCGGCCTGACAGCCGGCTTGAGTGGTGTGAAGCAAAGGCAAAGGCAAACGCGGCGGCCTTAAGGCCGACCAGTATTGAGAGCCGATCTCGGTTCAAATGTGGGAGCTGGCTTGCCTGCGATGGCATCACCGGGGTATCCCTGACGTACCGAATCGCCTGCATCGCAGGCAAGCCAGCGCCTACATCTGCCTGCTTTTGATCCAACCACTCAGGTCGGCTGTCAGGCCGCCGTGCTCTTGCTTTTGCTTTTGATCTTAGGCGCCCCGTAAAACCACGCTGGCCGAACGCAGGCTTTGGAGCGTGGGTAACCCGGCAGGACGCCGGGTTAGCCGCGCTGGGCCAAGGATGGCCCATCGCGGCGGCCCACGCTCCAAAGCCGGAGTGAGGGCACACCGAGCCCAGGCGAGGTGCCGAGTGGTGGGGCGAGGACCTTTTGGTTACTTTTGGGTCCTTCCAAAAGTGACCCGCTGTAAGAGCGGAACCACCAGCAGCCGTTACCACAGGAATGGATATGTACACCGACCCAACGCCTTCGCGGGCAAGCCCGCTCCCACATTTGAGGCGTGGGGCATCAGGTAAAGGGTGGTCGGCCGTCGGGCCGCCTTCGCGGGCAAGCCCGCTCCCACAGAAAAGCAGATCCGCGTTTGATCTGGCTTTTGATTTTGATCTCAGGCGCCCCGTAAAACCACGCTGGCCGAACGCAGGCTTTGGAGCGTGGGTAACCCGGCAGGACGCCGGGTTAGCCGCGCTGGGCCAAGGATGGCCCATCGCGGCGGCCCACGCTCCAAAGCCGGAGTGAGGGCATGCCGAGCCTAGGCGAGGTGCCGAGTGGTGGGGCGAGGACCTTTTGGTTACTTTTGGGTCCTTCCAAAAGTGACCCGCTGTAAGAGCGGAACCACCAGCAGCCGTTACCACAGGAATGGATATGTACACCGACCCAACGCCTTCGCGGGCAAGCCCACTCCCACATTTGGAACGTGGGGCATCAGTTAAATAGGGGTCGGCTATCACGCCGCTATCGCAGGCAAGCCCGCTCCCACACTGGAATCGCGTGCACACCGTCAAATCCCACATAGCTCACGTAACAGTTCAGTATCCAAATGGTTTTCCACCAAGTCAGCCAGACGCTCAATATCACGCTCGCGCAAGGCGTGATAGTCCACTGCCTGCACATCCTCCAACCCCGCCCAACGCAGCAAAGCACTGCACGCCGCCGCCGTTTCGAACAAACCGTGCAGGTAAGTGCCAAGGATCTGCCCATCCGCACTCTGGGCGCCATCGCTGCGCCCGTCATCCAACAACACCGCAGCATTCGACAGGCCATCGCCGGTCGTCACGCCCGCATGGATCTCATACCCGCTGACCTGCGCATCCTCGAGCAACAAACGCCCGCGCACGTTGCGCAGCTGCTTCTCTTCTTCCAGCGTGGTGCTGAACGCCAGCAACCCCAGGCCATCGCTGGAACCGGCGGGCCCTTCGAGGCCCAGCGGGTCATGCACCTGCTCGCCGAGCATCTGCAAACCGCCGCAAATACCGAGCACCTTGCCGCCATAGCGCAAGTGCCGTGCCACGGCGGTTTCCCAGCCGTTGGCGCGCAGATAGGCCAGGTCACTGCGCACGCTTTTTGAGCCTGGCAGGATGATCAGGTCGGCGGCAGGAATCGGCTGGCCTGGGCCGACGAACTGCAGATCCACTTGGGGATGCAGGCGCAGCGGATCGAAATCCGTGTGGTTGCTGATACGCGGCAACACCGGCACCACCACCTTGAGCACCTGCGCCGCCTTGTCGATCTGACGCCGGTCGATGCCGTCTTCGGCTTCCAGGTGCAGGTCCATCACGTAAGGCAATACGCCCACCACCGGTTTGCCGGTGCGTGCTTCCAGCCAATCCAATCCCGGTTGCAGCAATGCAATGTCGCCGCGAAAACGGTTGATGATGAACCCTTTGACCCGCGCCTGTTCCGTGGGCGACAGCAATTCCAGGGTGCCGACCAGGTGGGCAAAAACACCGCCGCGATTGATGTCGGCGATCAGCAGCACCGGGCAATCCACCGCCTCGGCGAAGCCCATGTTGGCGATGTCATTGGCGCGCAGGTTGATCTCGGCCGGAGAGCCTGCGCCTTCTACCATCACCACCGGGTAGGCCTCGCTCAACCGTGCGTGGGAGGCCAGCACCGCTTGCATCGCGATGGCTTTGTAGTCGTGATAGGCCACAGCGTTCATGCTAGTCACGGCGCGGCCATGGATGATCACTTGGGAGCCGGTGTCGCTGTTGGGCTTGAGCAGCACCGGGTTCATATCGGTGTGCGGCGCCAGGTTGGCGGCCTGGGCCTGCACCGCCTGGGCGCGACCGATCTCGCCGCCTTCGGCCGTCACCGCGCTGTTGAGCGCCATGTTCTGCGGTTTGAACGGTGCCACCGCCACGCCCTGGCGTATCAGCCAGCGGCACAGCGCCGTCACCAAGGTACTTTTGCCGGCGTCTGAGGTGGTGCCTTGCACCATCAGCGTACTCATGCAGTTTCCTTATAGGCGGCCAGGGCCTCGTCGAGGCGCAGCCAGTCGACCTCAGTGCCGGGCAAGCCAAAACGCAGGCTACTGTCGTGAACAAACAGGCGCAGCAGGATGCCGCGCTGGGCCATGAATTCGTACAGGCGTTCGGCGTGGGGCGTGATCAGCCATTGGAATAAGGCGCAGCCGCCCTGGGGTTGAAAGCCGTGGCGCTCAAGCAAGGCGAACAAGCGCTGTCCCGCCTCGATGCAACGCACGCGTTGCCGCGCCTGCCCGGCGGTGTCGCGCAGGCACACTTGGCCCAGCACCCGCGTCGGGCCGCTGACGGCCCAAGGCCCGACCTGTTCGGCGAGCAGCTTGAGCAGCTTGCGTTCGGCCAATACAAAGCCCAGTCGCACGCCGGCCAGGCCGAAGAATTTACCGAACGAGCGCAGCACAATCAGGCCGACTTGATGCGCCTGGCCCGCCAGGCTCAGTTGCGGGGTGACGTCCATGAAGGCTTCGTCCACCACCAGCCAGCCGCCGCGCCGGGCCAGCCGCGAATGCCAGTCCAGCAAGCGTTGCGGGGTGAGGCTCAGGCCAGTGGGATTGTTGGGATTGACCACCACCAGCACGTCGAGGCTATCGAGAAAGAAGTCGACCTCCTGCTCCTGCACTTCGCGCACCACGTAACCGGCACGGCGCCAGGCTTCGGCGTGTTCGGCATAGCACGGCGACAACACCCCGACCTTGCCGGCACGGCGCAGGCGTGGCAGCAACTGGATGGCCGCCTGGGAGCCCGGCACCGGCAATAAGTGCGCAGCGCCGTAATACTCGCCGGCAGCCTGCTCCAGGCCGTCGTCGGTTTCCGGCAGGCGCGCCCAGGCGCGCAAGGGGATCTCGGGAATCGGCCAGGGCCAGGGCGCGAGGCCGCTGGACAGGTCAAGCCAATTGGCTTCGGCTATCCCGTACTGAATCGCTGCCTTGCGCAGCCGGCCACCGTGTTCAAGCATAGAATTGCGCCCCCGCACATAGGATCAGCAGCCACAACCATACGCCGCGCTGCACCAGTTGCCAGCCCCGGTCGATGGAATCGGCATCCGCCGCCGGGCCTTCGCCCAATGGCGGGCGCTGGTGCACTTCACCGTGATAGATCGCCGCGCCGCCCAGCTCCACGCCCAGGGCGCCGGCACCGGCAGCCATCACCGGACCGGCGTTGGGGCTGTCCCACGTCGGGCCTTGAGTGCGCCAGCATTGAAGCGCCAGTCGGGTTTTGCCGAGTACGGCGTAGGTCAACGCCACCAGGCGCGCGGGAATGTAGTTCAACACATCGTCGATTTTTGCCGCCGCCCAGCCGAAACGTTCAAAGCGATCGTTGCGATAGCCCCACATGGCATCCAGGGTGTTGCTCAGGCGGTAAAGCACTACGCCCGGCACGCCAGCGACCACAAACCAGAAAATCGCGGCGAATACCGCATCGCTGCCGTTTTCCAGCACCGACTCGGTGGCGGCGCGGGCGACTTCGGTGCGGTCCAGCTCACTGGTCTGGCGACTGACCAGGTAGCTCACACGCTTGCGCGCTTCCTCCAGGTCATCGCTGCGCAGGGCCTGGGCCACGGGCATCACATGTTCGCCGAGGCTGCGCATGCCGAGTGCGCAGTACAACGCCAGGATCTCCAGGACCCAACCGATATACGGCGCCCACGACAAGGCGGTGGCCAGAAGCGTCAACGGCACCACGGCGATCACCCACGCGGTCACGCCATGGCTGCGCCAGCCGCGACCGCCGCTGTTGAAACGTTGCTCGATGCGCCCGGCGAAATTGCCGAACGCCACCAGCGGATGCCAGCGCCTCGGTTCACCCAGCAGCGCGTCCAGCGCCACGGCAGCGACACACAGCAAGGCCACACTCATTGACTCACTCCCCACACATTCTCATACAACATGTCACTCAATGGCCGAGGTTCGGTCCAGCCTTCGAGCTGCAACATCGGTGCCGGGTAGAACGCGTCCACTGGCCCCAGGCACAGCACGGCCAAGGGTTTCGCGCCGGGCGGCAAACCCAGCAGATCGGCCAGGGCCTGAGGCTCGAACAGCGACACCCAGCCCATGCCCAGGCCTTCGACGCGGGCCGCCAGCCACAGATTCTGGATCGCACAGGACAACGACGCCATGTCCATTTCCGGCAAGGTACGCCGGCCGAAGATGTGCCGCTCGCGATCGTCCATCAACGCCGCCACCAAGACTTCGGCGCAATCGTGAATACCTTCGACCTTGAGCTTCATGAACGCGTCGGAACGTTCGCCCAGGGCCTCGGCGGTACGCACGCGCTCTTCTTCCACCAACTGTTGAATCTGGCTACGTAACACGCGGTCGCTGATGCGGATAAAGCGCCAGGGCTGCATCAGGCCAACGCTGGGGGCCTGGTGCGCGGCCTGCAGCAGGCGGTGGAGCAATTCGGGGGCGACAGTGCCGCCGCTGAAGTGACGCATGTCGCGGCGTTCGGCGATGGCACGGTAGACGGCCTGGCGGTCGGCCTCGGGGAAGGCGTTGTCGGTCATGGCCTCTTCGCGGGCAAGTCGAATCGTCGCACCGCCCCTCCCACAGGTTGATCTGTGAACACTGTCGAGGTGGGAGCTGGCTTGCCTGCGATGGCGGTCTCAAGGTCCGGCGCAAACAAGGCGGCCACCGCGGCCGGATTCGACGGGAAATAAAAATGCACGTAGGAAGCCGTCATCCGTCCCTGCCGATACACCGCCTCGGCCCCGCGCCCACCGTTGGGGCTCAGGCCACGGGCAATCGGTTGCCACTCGGTGCTGGTCAGGGAGTGATGATAGGTATGGCCGCGCAGGGTGCCTTCCGGCAACTCGACACTTTGCAGCGCCAGGGCCGCCAGTTTCTTTTGCATCACGGCATCGCCTTGCAGCAGGCCGAGCAGTTTGGCACGGGTGCCTTCGACGTCAGTCAGCGAGTCGAGCAGGTAGAGCATGCCGCCGCACTCGGCGAGCAAGGGTTTGCCGGCCACGTGATGGGCACGGATGGCGTCGAGCATCGAGGTATTTTCCGACAGCGCCTGATGATGCAACTCCGGGTAACCACCCGGCAGATAGAGACTGTCGGCGTCAGGCAATTCGCGATCGTGGATCGGCGAGAAGAAGCTCAACTCGGCCCCCATCGCACGTAGCAGGTCGAGGCTGGCGCCGTAGGTAAAGGCAAAGGCTTCGTCGCGGGCCACAGCGATGCGCACGCCATTGAGCAACGGCTCAGCGGGGATCACTTGCGGCGCGGCAAAGGTCACGGGTGGCGGCAAGGCCACTTCGCAACTGCTGCCCAGCGCTTGCGCAGCGGCGTCCAGGCGCACATCGAGGTCATTCAGTTCACTGGCCTGCACCAGGCCGAGGTGCCGGCTGGGTAATTCGATACCAGTCTCGCGGGACAATGCGCCGTACCAGCGCAAGCCTTCGGTGAGGCTGCCTTCAAGCAATTGCGCATGCCGCAGGGTGCCGACGCGGTTGGCCAGCACGCCCGCGAACGGCAGGTCCGGCTGATAACGCGCCAAGCCCAACGCCAGCGCGCCGAACGTCTGCGCCATCGCGGTGCCGTCGATCACACCCAGCACCGGCACGCCGAAGTGCCGCGCCAGGTCGGCGCTCGAGGGTGTACCGTCGAACAGGCCCATCACGCCTTCGATGAGGATCAGGTCCGCCTCCCCTGCCGCTTCCCACAGCAAACGGCGACTTTCCTGCTCGCCGACCATCCACATGTCCAATTGATACACCGGCGCACCGCTGGCACGTTCGTGGATCATCGGGTCGAGGAAGTCCGGGCCGCATTTGAACACGCGCACCTTGCGCCCCAGGTTGCGGTGCAAACGGGCCAGTGCGGCGGTGACGGTGGTTTTGCCCTGGCCGGACGCCGGTGCGGCGATCAATACGGCCGGGCAATGACGGGGCTGATTCAAAGTTCGACGCCCTTCTGTGCCTTGATACCGGCCTGGAACGCGTGCTTGAGCATGCCCATTTCGGTGACGGTGTCGCCCATTTCGATCAGCTCAGGCTTGGCGCCACGGCCGGTGACCACCACGTGTTGCATCGGCGGGCGGGCTTGCAGGTCGCTGAGGACCTGGTCCAGGTCGAGGTAGCCGTGCTTGAGGGCGATGTTCAATTCGTCCAGCACCACCAGGCCGATGGTCGGGTCTTGCAGCAATTCACGGGAAACCGCCCAGGCGGCTTCGGCGGCGGCGATGTCGCGCTGACGGTCCTGGGTTTCCCAGGTGAAGCCTTCGCCCATCACATGGAAGCGCACTTGCTCGGGGAAGCGGCGGAAGAACAATTCTTCGCCGGTGCTGTTGCGCCCCTTGATGAACTGCACCACGCCGCACTGCATGCCGTGGCCCATGGCCCGCGCCAGCATGCCGAACGCGGAGCTGCTCTTGCCTTTGCCGTTGCCGGTCAATACCAGCAGCAAACCGCATTCGTTGGGGGAATTGGCGATGCGTTCGTCGATCACGGCTTTTTTGCGCAGCATGCGCGCCAGGTGGCGTTCGTCGCGTTCGGGGGAATCGGTCATGGCAGCTCTCCGTTGGGGCTGGACAAAAACGGCGGGCAGGAAAAAGAAACACAGACAGCCAAGCATCGCCCACCGTGATGCTGTTGGATGTTTCAGGCCGGTCTCCGGGCTCATGAGTGGCGCTTGCGTTAATCAAGCAGGCAGGCCGACGGTGCGCCTTCCCATATCGCTGGCGATACAGTGGCAAAAGGCACCGTCTTGACTCATTTACCGTTGCGGGGGCAGCGCCGGAATTGCGGCAGCACTGTGTACAAGTGCGCTCACTCACCGGCTTCCCTGTTTCACTCCGTCGACCCATGGGTCACGGAGCACCTGGAACAAGCCGCGAAGGTTAGTGGGTTGGGGGTGGAGCGTCAATTAAAGCTGGCCTTGGACTTGAACCAACGCCTCGGCTACCTCCTCTACCCTTACAGGTATTAAGGAGAACACCATGCATAAAACCAGACTTGCCCTACTCATCATGGTCGCCGGCACCCTCGCCGCCTGCGGTGAAAGCTCCACCCTCCAGGTCTCCGACGGCACCGGGCCTTCGCCCAAATTGCCGGAACCGAACAAAACCCTGATCCCCACGGTGAATATCGCGCCCGCCATCGGCTGGCCCGAAGGCGTGAAGCCAACCGCCGCTGCCGACACTCAGGTGGCGGCGTTCGCCGAGGGCCTCGACCACCCGCGCTGGCTGTATGTACTGCCCAACGGCGACGTGCTGGTGGCGGAAACCAACGCGCCCCCCAAGCCGGATGACTCCAAAGGTATTCGTGGCTGGGTCATGGAAAAGGTCATGGGCCGCGCCGGTGCCGGGGTACCGAGCCCGAATCGCATCACACTGCTGCGTGATGCCGACCACGACGGCGTCGCGGAAACCCGCACGGTATTCCTGGAAAATCTTAATTCGCCCTTTGGCATGACACTGGTCGGCAACGACCTGTACGTGGCGGACTCGGACAAGCTGTTGCGCTTTGCCTATCAACCGGGCGAAACCGCGATCAAGCAAGCCGGTACTAAGGTGGTCGACCTGCCAGGCGGGCCGTTGAACCACCACTGGACGAAAAACGTGGTGGCCAGCAAGGATGGCAGCAAGCTGTACGTGAGTGTCGGTTCCAACAGCAACGTGGGGGAAAACGGCCTTGAAGCGGAACAGGGCCGTGCGGCGATCTGGGAAGTGGACCGCGCCAGCGGCCAGCACCGCATTTTCGCCTCCGGCCTGCGCAACCCCAACGGCATGGCCTGGGAACCGCAGACCGGCAAGCTGTGGACAGCGGTCAACGAGCGCGATGAGATCGGCAGCGACCTGGTGCCGGACTACATCACCTCGGTCAAGGATGGCGCCTTCTATGGCTGGCCGTTCAGCTACTACGGCCAGCATGTAGACGTGCGCGTCAACCCACAGAATCTCGACCTGGTGGCCAAAGCGATTGCACCGGATTACGCGGTAGGCCCCCATACGGCGTCGTTAGGCCTGACATTCGCAGAGGGCAGCAAGCTTCCAGCGCAATTCAGCCACGGCGCGTTCATCGGCCAGCATGGTTCGTGGAACCGCAAGCCGCACAGTGGCTACAAGGTGATCTTCGTGCCGTTCGAAGGTGGGCAGCCCAAAGGACAGCCGGTGGACGTGCTGACCGGGTTCCTCGACAAGGATGAGAAAGCCATGGGCCGGCCGGTAGGTGTGGTGATTGATCAGCAGGGGGATTTGCTGGTGGCCGATGACGTGGGAAATAAGGTGTGGCGCGTGTCGGCGGCTAAATAAACACCGCAAAGCCAATGTGGGAGGGGGTTTGCTGTGATTAGGGGAGGCGCGAAGATTCGACTAGTCCCCCGCCGGGTTCACTGAGGATCCGGTGGGGCCGCTTCGCAGCCCAGCGCAGGGCAAGCCTGCTCACCACAGCAAGCCCACCTTTGGGCCTGGGTTTAATTCAGGGATTACGCGCCAGATTCGCCGGCAACACGCGTTTGGCGCTCAGGTAGGCATTCTGCCAATACGCCTTGGACAGGGTATCCAGCTTCACCGTACCGCCGGTTTGCGGCGCGTGCACAAAGCGGCCCTCCCCCACGTAGATCCCGGCATGGCTGACCTGGGAACCGCCACCGGTGGCGAAGAACAAGAGGTCGCCGGTCTGCAGGTTTTGCTCGCTGACATCCTGGGCGCGCATCACAATCAGTTCACGGGTGGTACGCGGCAAGGAGATCCCGGCAGCATCACGGAAGACAAACCCAATCAGGCCGCTGCAATCAAACCCCGAGTCCGGGGTATTCCCCCCCCAACGGTACGGCGTGCCGACCAGGCCAAGCGCACGGAAAAGCACGTCTTCGGCCGCAGGCGAGAAATTCTGGGTGGAGTAGTTGAACACCGGCTTAGGTTTCACCGCGACAGGCGCGGGCGACGGTGGACGGCTTGCGCAGGCGCTGAGCAGCGCGGCGCAAACAATAAGAATCAGGCGGGCCGAGGTCGACATGTGCAGAACAATCCTGGTCTGGATGCGGCTTTCGCTGCCGAACGCTGAAAACCAGAACGCGCAAGCAAAGCTCGCGCGAACGGATTACAACAATGTCCAGGGATTCTAGCGCTTACACGTCAAACTTCAAGTATCACTTTAAGTTTACTTGCTAGCGGTAACCGTAGTCGGGGCCATGGCGAGTGCGCGCTTGGCTTCGATGAAGGTTTTGCTCCAGTAGCTGTCACCCAGGTTGTCGACTCGAACACCGCCACTGCGACGGCTGCTGGAGTGGATAAACTGGTTATCGCCCAGGTAGATACCGGCATGGCTCACTCGACCACGGCCAGCTGTACTGAAGAAAAGCAGATCACCGGGCTTGAGGTTGTTGCGTGCGACCAACGGTGCATTCACGTTGATCATTTCGCGGGTAGAACGCGGCAGGTTCATGCCAGCTTCTTCGCGAAACAGGTAACCGATGAAGCCGCTGCAGTCGAAACCGGCTTCAGAGGTACCACCGAAACGGTAACGGGTACCGATCAGGGACATGCCGCGTTCGAGGATGCTGTCGGCCAGCACTGGAAGCTGATAAGGCTTGCTGCCGGCGAAGTTGGCCAGCTCTTTTTCGGTTGCCATTTCTTCTTCGTAAACAGAAGCAGACTGTGCAGCAACGAACTTTGCCTGATTTTGAACCTGTGGTTTTTGCTGTTCCGCCACCTGCTGAGGGTGGGAGGCGCAACCAAACAACAGGGTAACGAGTGCGAGAGGCACGAGGGGTGCGAAGCGATTTAGCATGGGCACGACCGTGGCTGATATGTAAAGAAGTCGAGACTATGCCCACTATCACATCGATTTGCAAATTCAATCGTGATCTATGTGACTTCGCGATTGGACTATGACATCTAAGCCGTAATTCCATTTATCGGTTCAAATGCGTAGCCAACGCGGCTCAAACGCAGGTTTCCTGGCGCCTGAAAACTGGCGAGCCCCGTAAATTCAACGAGTTACCAGCCCAACGTTTCCTTGAGAAAAGGGATCGTCAATTTTCGTTGAGCTTGCAAAGAAGCCTGGTCGAGCTGTTCGAGCAAGTCGAACAACGCGCTCATGCTGCGCGTGCCACGGGTGAGGATAAAATGCCCGACCTCGTCGGTGAGGTGCAGGCCGCGACGGGAGGCACGCAGTTGCAAGGCGCGCAACTTGTCTTCGTCGGACAGCGGGCGCATTTGGAAGATCAGTGCCAGGGTCAGCCGTGACTTGAGGTCGGCCAGCTTGATCGGCAGCTCCCGTGGCGAGCTGGACGCCGCAATCAGCAGGCGCCGACCGCTGTCCCGCAAGCGGTTGAATAAGTGAAACAGCGCTTCTTCCCAATCGGCCTTGCCGGCGATCGCTTGCAGATCGTCCAGGCATACCAGCTCGTATTGCTCGAGGTGGTCGAAGATGCCGATGCCACGGTCCATCAACTCAGCCAGAGGCAAGTAAACCGCCGGCTCACCCATCTGCTCGAAACGCAGGCAAGCGGCCTGCAACAGGTGGGTACGCCCTACGCCGTGCTTGCCCCACAGATAGATCAGGCTTTCGGTCCACCCGGCGTCGGCTTCGCAAAGCCGCTCGACATAGCCGAGTGCAGCGGCATTGGCGCCTGGGTAGTAGTTGATAAAGGTGGCGTCATCACGCAGACGCACACCCAAGGGCAGCTGAATCGGTTTCATGCTGACTGAACGGCTCCAAACGAACCGTTAGTGGCCTCTGTGTAAAGTTTGCAAAGTTTATACCCGTGACGCCGGGCGCACAATGCAACAGACCCCAAGCAAAATCAAAGGTTTGCGTTAACTTGTTGGATTTACGCAGATTGTTTGACGCCGCTGCTCCAGAAACAACAAACCCGGCCTGGGCCGGGTTTGCAAAGAAGCGGTTACAGGTCGGGGTCTTCGACCCCTGTATACACCTCCGAATCCTTGTACAGATCATGCACATGGCGCACCAGCACCATGATCACCGCCGCCACCGGCAGCGCCAGCAGGATGCCGGTAAAGCCGAACAGCTCCCCGCCCGCCAGGATCGCAAAGATCACCGCCACCGGGTGCAGGCCAATCCGATCGCCTACCAGCAACGGCGTCAGCACCATGCCTTCCAAGGCCTGGCCGACCATGAACACCGCCACAATGCCCAGCATCGGATACAGGTCACCGCCAAACTGGAACAGCCCGGCCACCAGTGCCGCACCGATACCGATCACAAAGCCCATGTACGGCACGATCGCGGCGAGGCCGGCGATCAGGCCGATCAACAGGCCCAGTTCCAGGCCGATGGCCATCAAGCCGGCCGCGTAGATGATCCCCAGGGCCAGCATCACCAGCAACTGCCCACGCACGAATGCACCGAGCACCTCATGGCATTCCTCGGCGAGCGAGACGATTCGCTCCTCACGGTTGCGCGGCAGCAGGCTGCGGATCTTGGCCATCATGATGTCCCAGTCGCGCAGCAGGTAGAACGCGACCACCGGGATCAGCACCAGGTTGGTCAACCAGCCAATCAGCGCCAGGCTGGATGCGGTTGCCTGACTGAGAATGACACCGACGATATCGGTGGTCTGCCCCATGTGCTCGCTGATGGCCGCCTTGACCTTGTCGAACTTCCAGAAGCCATCCGCCAGGCCTAACTTAGCCTGGGCCCACGGCATGGCCGTGTGCTGCAGCCAATCGAGCATCTGCGGTGCCAATTCATACAGGCGGAACAGCTGCTTGGCCAACATCGGCACCAGCACCAACACCAACGCCGTGATAATCAAGGTAAACAGCGCGAACACCGCCACCACCCCCCAGGTCCGCGACAGCCCGGCCTTCTCCAAGCGATCCACCACCGGATCGAACAGGTAGGCCAGCAGCAACGCGACCAGGAACGGCGTCAGGATCGAATGCAGCAAGAAGACAAAAACGCACAGCAGGACGACCCCGCCAAGCCACACCCAACGACGCGTATCCGCCATATACCACTCCACCTATATAAAGAAGAAAACTTCTACCAACGAAAACGCAGCTGCGCTTGAGGCTCAGGTGCTACCGCAGGCTGCGTGCCATCTGTCACGGGTTGCTGGGCCGGCGCCTCGCCTGCGGGAATCTCCTGCAACTTGGCCAAGCTCAACTGGATGCGCAACTGATCGGCACTGCCGTTGACGCGATACACAATACGATTGCCATCCACTAACTGTGGTTGGCCGCCAAAAGGCTCCAGCAGATGGCCCAGCGCTGCATAGCGCTCCAGGGTCATGCCTTGCACTTCGAGCAGTTGTTCCGTGCTCACACCCGGCTTGACCGCAAAACGTGGCGCCAGCTTCTGGCTGACCGCCAGCATCACCGCATCCGCCACGGCGCCGGTGTCGGCCCCTTGGGCGGTGCCCTGCTCGCTCTTGTCGCCCAACCACAAACGCCATTTGGCTTGCCATTGACTCCCTTCCTGGCGCGCATGCACAGCCAGCAAGGCGTCGGCGCCGTAACGCTCGGAAGCGGCACGCAAAGGTGTGGCGTCAGCACTTTCCAGATTCGGTGCGGTGGCGACCACCTGCTCATCCAAGTCACCCAGCGGCAGGCGCAGCGGCAGGCCACGGTGTTGTGCCGCACGACGCAGCGCCTGGGCCACGGCCTGGCCATCGCCCACCAGGCTGCTGCCTTCGGTGGAGTCGTTCAGCCACCAGCCGAGGATCGATGGCCGATTGCTGCCCCAGATCGACAGGCCCGCTTCACGCAGGACGCGATCAGTGCTCACCGGGTCGAAATCCACTTGCAGGCTTTCCGGCGGGCCGGCGTCGTAGCCGTATTGGCTGATGATTTGTTGCGGGTCCTTGCGAACCGCCGCCAGGCCCGGGCCATCGGCGGCCTTGGCGTCGCCGGTCAGGCGGATCACCAGGGTCTGCACGGCACGCTGGGTGGCTTGGTCGCGCTCTTGCGGCGATTGGCTGCTGACGGGTTCGAGTACTTGATAAAGGCCATTGAGGGTTTCGGCATGACTCGCCAGGCTGACCAACGACAAGCAGCCTACAAAGAAGAATTTACACAGACGCATGGAAGATTCCCGAACGACAAATTTAGCGGCTGGAACAGACCGCGTGAACTCGGTTTGGCAAGGCTGTGACCACAGCCACCGGTAAAACATTCACAGGGTCTTGGTAAGTTTTCGTACTGTCATAACGATAGCGGGTTAAAGGCTATACCTTAATACGCGCCGAAGCAGACCCCATCAGCATTTTTTTAACCGGCTTTTTTAACCTATATGGCCCTGCCCGTCGGCCCGAGGATGGCCGCTGCCCCTCAAGCCTGATAAAATCGCGCGCCTTCGCAGACCGTCAACGGCTGGGCCTTTTACCAAAAGCGCCTGCCCGCTCGGTCGTTACCCCTGAATCCCCCCTAAAGGCCTGGATCATGAGCAAGCAACCCTCCCTGAGCTACAAGGACGCCGGTGTAGACATCGACGCCGGTGAAGCATTGGTCGAACGCATCAAGAGCGTCGCCAAGCGCACTGCGCGCCCCGAAGTCATGGGCGGCCTGGGCGGTTTTGGCGCCCTCTGCGAAATCCCGGCCGGCTACAAGCAGCCTGTCCTGGTGTCCGGCACCGACGGCGTGGGCACCAAGCTGCGCCTGGCACTGAACCTGAACAAGCACGACACCATTGGCATCGACCTGGTTGCCATGTGCGTCAACGACCTGGTGGTGTGCGGCGCCGAGCCGTTGTTCTTCCTGGACTACTACGCCACCGGCAAGCTGAACGTGGACACCGCTGCCCAAGTGGTCACCGGCATCGGCGCGGGTTGCGAGCTGTCGGGTTGCTCCCTGGTCGGCGGCGAAACCGCTGAAATGCCAGGCATGTACGAAGGCGAAGACTACGACCTGGCCGGCTTCTGCGTCGGCGTGGTGGAAAAAGCCGAAATCATCGACGGCTCCAAAGTCGCTGCCGGTGACGCCCTGCTGGCCCTGCCCTCTTCCGGCCCACACTCCAACGGTTACTCGCTGATCCGCAAGATCATCGAAGTGTCCGGCGCCGACATCGAGAACACCCAGCTCGACGGCAAGCCGCTGACCGACCTGCTGATGGCCCCGACCCGCATCTACGTCAAGCCACTGCTCAAGCTGATCAAGGACACTGGCGCAGTCAAAGCCATGGCCCACATCACTGGCGGCGGTCTGCTGGACAACATCCCGCGCGTACTGCCAAAAGGCGCCCAGGCGATCGTCGACGTGGCCAGCTGGCAGCGTCCTGCGGTATTCGACTGGCTGCAAGAGAAAGGCAACGTTGACGAAACCGAAATGCACCGCGTGCTGAACTGCGGCGTCGGCATGGTCATCTGCGTGGCGCAAGAACACGTTGAAACCGCGCTGAACGTATTGCGTGAAGCCGGCGAGCAGCCATGGGTCATCGGCCAGATCGCCACTGCCCCGGAAGGCGCAGCTCAGGTCGAACTGAAGAACCTCAAGGCTCACTGATGCCTCAGACCTGTGATGTCGTGGTGCTGCTTTCCGGCACCGGCAGTAACTTGCAGGCCTTGATCGACAGCACGCGCACCGGCGACAGCCCGGTGCGCATTGCTGCGGTGATCTCCAACCGCAGCGACGCCTACGGCCTGCAACGTGCCAGGGACGCGGGTATCGAAACCCGCTCTCTGGATCACAAGACGTTCGATGGCCGCGAGGCCTTCGACAGTGCCTTGATCGAACTCATCGACGCCTTCAACCCCAAACTCGTGGTACTCGCCGGTTTCATGCGCATCCTCAGCGCTGATTTCGTGCGGCATTACGAAGGGCGCCTGCTCAATATCCACCCTTCCCTGCTGCCCAAGTACAAAGGCATGCACACGCACCAGCGTGCGCTCGACGCCGGCGACAGCGAGCATGGCTGCAGCGTGCACTTCGTCACCGAGGAACTCGATGGCGGGCCTCTGGTCGTACAGGCAGTGGTTCCGGTAGAGTCTGACGACTCGGCGCAGAGCCTTGCGCAACGGGTTCACACCCAGGAACACAGGATTTACCCGCTGGCCGTTCGCTGGTTTGCCGAGGGGCGGTTGATTCTCGGTGACCAGGGTGCATTATTGGACGGTCAGTTACTTGCGGCCAGCGGCCACTTGATTCGAACCTAGGAGATTTTATGCGTCGCGCCCTGCTCTTCGCTTTTGCGCTGTTCGCCTTGCCTGCCGTGCAAGCAGCAGACCTACACCCTTTCTCCGTCAGCTACACCGCCGACTGGAAACAGTTGCCCATGAGTGGTTCGGCCGAACGCAGCCTTGCCAAGAATGGCGATGGCACTTGGACCTTGAACTTCAAGGCGTCCATGATGATCGCCAGCCTGACCGAAACCAGCGTGATCCAGTTTGACAAGGACACCCTGCAACCGAAGAGCTACACCTTCGAACGCGGTGGCCTGGGCAAGGCGAAGAAGATCAACCTGGACTTCGACCAGACCGCCAAGAAAGTCACCGGTTTTGAAAACAAAGACCCGGTCAACGTCGCCCTGCAAAGCGGCATGCTCGACAAGTCGACCTACCAGTTGGCCCTGCAGCGCGATGTGGCTGCCGGCAAAAAGAGCATGAGCTACAACGTGGTCGAAGGCACCGACGTCGACACCTACGACTTCCGCGTGATCGGCCCGGAAAAGGTCCAGACCAAGGTCGGCTCCATCGACGCCATCAAGGTCGAGCGCGTGCGTGACCCGACACAAAGCAAGCGCATCACCCAGATGTGGTTTGCCAAGGACCAGGGCGGCATCCTGGTTGCTCTGCGCCAGGTGGAAACCGACGGCAAGGAATACAACATCATGCTGCAGGACGGCACCGTTGACGGTAAGGCTGTCAAAGGTAGCTGATCGGTAGCTGGAACAAGGAGCCTCGCGAATGCGGGGCTTTTTTTCGCCTGTCGATTGAGCTGCCCCTGACGCGAACATGAAACTTTTGTCATAAAACTCAGCACCCTGCGGCGCAATGTCGCGGTTTACGCGGCCTGCAGGACTGTTGCATTTGCTGCAATGAATTGTTGCGCGAAAAGTCGGTTTACTTAGCAAGCTAACAAAACATATAACAAAGGCCTGCGACGACTTGCCGCAGATCCACCAGAGATTGGAGCAAGCAGATGACTGTAAAAGTAACTGAACGCGACGACGAACATATGTCCCACGAAGCACTGGGCCATGGGATTCACATCTGGGATGTACACCAGCAAGACCTGCTGGTCGGCATGTTTCACAATGAGAGCGACGCTCATAATTATAAAAACGAGCTTGAATCGCTTGAGATGAAACGCCAGGCACAAAGCTCCTGAAGTTACCGTGTAGTGAGCGGGCTTGCCCCGCGCTGGGTGGCGAAGCCGCCCCACAAAAAACGCCGCATTCTTTCAGGGAGAATGCGGCGTTTGCGTTTTCGGGGCCGCTTCGCAGCCCAACGCAGGGCAAGCCTGCTCACCCCAGGCAAGCGCGCTCACCAAAGGACAAGCCCGCTCAGCACAATGGGTTGCTACCGCCTTACCACATCAGATCATCCGGGATCTGGTAGGCGGCGTACGGATCATCCTCGTCCGGCACCTGGCTTTCGGTGAGGATGTTGAGCTGCACGATACGCTCAGGTGCGCGCTCCTGGATCTTCAGCGCCGCTTCGCGCGGGATCACCTCATAGCTGCCACCGTGATGCACGATCGCCAGGGAGCCATTGCTCAGCTTGTTGCGCATCAGCGTGTTGACCGACAGGCGCTTGACCTTCTTGTCATCCACGAAGTTGTAGTAGTCCTCGGTGGTCAGCTTGGGCAGGCGCGAGGTCTCGATCAGTTGCTTGACCTGCGCCGTGCGGGCCTTGGCCTCGGCTTTTTCCTGCTGCTGGCGGTTCAGTTCCTGGTCGCGCTTGACCTTCTCGGCATGTGCCTCGGCTGCCAGGCGGGCCTGGGTGTCATCGACCTCGGCCTGGCCTTTGTGAACCAGGCGTTGCTGTTTCTGTTTCTCTTTGCCGACCTGCTTGGCCTGCTTTTGGTTGACCAGACCTGCTTTGAGCAACTGGTCGCGAAGGGAAAGGCTCATGGTGCTTACTCACTTAGGCAACTGCTCAACCGCAGCTGGACACGTTCTTTTCCTGACGTTTGGCTTCGCCCCAGAGGGCATCCAACGTTTCGAGGGTGCAATCTTCTATGGGTTGGTGCGTGTCGCGCAATGCCTGTTCGATAAATCGGAAACGTCGTTCGAACTTGGCATTGGCCCCACGCAAAGCGGTTTCCGGGTCGACCTTGAGGTGACGGGCCAGGTTGACCGCGGCAAACAGCAGGTCACCGACCTCATCGGCAATGGCCGACGGATCGTTATCGGCCATGGCCTCGAGCACTTCATCCAACTCTTCGCGCACGTTATCCACCACCGGCAAGGCAGACGGCCAGTCGAAACCGACCTGGCTGGCGCGCTTTTGCAATTTGGCGGCACGGGACAAGGACGGCAACGCGGTAGGCACATCGTCCAGCAGGGATAGTTGCTCCGGTGCGTCGGACTTTTCCGCGCGCTCCTCGGCCTTGATCTGCTCCCAACGTGCCTTGACCTGCTCTTCGCTCAGGTGCGGGATATCCAGCGGCGCATACAGATCGCCGGTGGGGAACACATGGGGATGGCGACGGATGAGCTTGCGCGTAATGCTGTCGACCACTCCGGCAAATTCGAAGCGTCCTTCCTCCCGTGCCAGCTGGCTGTAATACACCACCTGAAACAACAGGTCGCCCAGCTCGCCTTGCAGGTGATCGAAGTCACCGCGCTCGATGGCGTCGGCGACTTCATAGGCTTCTTCCAACGTGTGCGGGACGATAGTCGCGTAGGTTTGCTTGATGTCCCATGGGCACCCGTATTGCGGGTCGCGCAGGCGGTTCATCAGGTGCAGCAGGTCTTCGAGTGAATACATCGGTCTCTTTCCGCTGAAGATCAAATGTGGGAGGGGGCAAGCCCTCTCCCACATTTATGACCGCATCAAGGGGTGCGGTTGCGCCGGGTTTCAATGATGTTCGGCAACTGGGAAATCCGCCCCAGCAACCGCCCCAATGCGTCCAACCCCGGAATCTCGATGGTCAGGGACATCAACGCGGTGTTGTCCTCTTTATTCGAGCGGGTGTTGACCGCCAGCACGTTGATGCGCTCGTTGAGCAGCACTTGCGACACGTCACGCAGTAAGCCGGAACGGTCGTAGGCGCGGATGATGATGTCCACCGGGTAGGTGAGCACCGGTACCGGCCCCCAGCTGACCTGGATGATCCGCTCCGGCTCACGCCCGCCCAGTTGCAGCACCGAGGCGCAGTCCTGGCGGTGAATACTCACGCCACGGCCCTGGGTGATGTAACCGACGATGGCATCGCCCGGCAACGGCTGGCAGCAGCCGGCTATTTGCGTCATCAGATTGCCCACGCCCTGGATCTGGATATCGCCGCGCTTGCCGGGCTTGTAGCCGGTGGCCTTGCGTGGGATCAGTTCCAGCTGTTCGCTGCCGCGCTCCGGCTCGACCAACTGCTGGGCCAGGTTGACCAGTTGCGCCAGGCGCAAGTCGCCGGCACCCAGCGCGGCAAACATGTCTTCGGCGATCTTCATGTTGGCTTTTTCGGCCAACTTGTCGAAGTCCACCTGAGGCAGGCCCAGGCGTGCCAGTTCGCGTTCAAGCAAGGTTTTACCCGCCGCGACGTTCTGGTCACGTGCCTGCAACTTGAACCAATGGACGATCTTCGCCCGCGCCCGCGACGTGGTGATGTAGCCGAGGTTGGGGTTCAGCCAGTCACGGCTCGGCGTGCCGTGCTTGCTGGTGATGATCTCGACCTGCTCACCGGTCTGCAGGCTGTAGTTGAGCGGCACGATGCGCCCGTTGATCTTGGCGCCCCGGCAGTTGTGACCGATTTCGGTGTGTACGCGGTAGGCAAAATCCAGCGGGGTGGCGCCCTTGGGCAGGTCGATGGCGTGTCCGTCGGGCGTGAAGATATAGACCCGGTCCGGTTCGATATCCACACGCAACTGTTCGGCCAGGCCGCCGATGTCGCCGAGTTCTTCGTGCCATTCCAGCACTTGGCGCAGCCAGGAGATTTTCTCTTCGTACTGGTTGGACCCGGCCTTGACGTCGGTGCCCTTGTAGCGCCAGTGCGCACAGACACCCAGCTCGGCCTCTTCGTGCATGGCGTGCGTGCGGATCTGCACTTCCAGCACCTTGCCCTCGGGGCCGATCACCGCCGTGTGCAAGGAGCGATAGCCGTTTTCCTTGGGGTTGGCGATGTAGTCGTCAAACTCCTTGGGAATGTGCCGCCACAGGGTATGGACGATACCGAGCGCGGTGTAGCAGTCACGCATTTCCGGCACCAGCACACGTACGGCACGCACGTCGTAGATCTGGCTGAAGGCCAGGCCCTTGCGCTGCATTTTGCGCCAGATGGAATAGATGTGTTTGGCGCGACCGCTGATGTCGGCCTCGACGCCGGTGGCCTGCAACTCGGAGCGCAACTGGTTCATCACGTCGGCGATAAAGCGCTCACGGTCGAGCCGCCGCTCGTGCAGCAAGGTGGCAATCTGTTTGTATTGATCGGGTTCGAGGTAGCGGAAGGACAGGTCCTCCAACTCCCATTTGATATGGCCGATACCCAAGCGGTGCGCCAGGGGTGCATAGATGTCGAAGACTTCGCGGGCAACGCGGTTGCGCTTTTCGTCGTCGGCCGTCTTCACCGCCCGGATGGCGCAGGTGCGTTCGGCCAGCTTGATCAGGGCCACACGAACGTCATCGACCATCGCCACAAGCATCTTGCGCAGGTTCTCGACCTGGCCCTGGGTGCCCAGCACCATGGATTGACGCGGGCTGAGGCTGGCGCTGATCGCGGCCATGCGCAGCACGCCGTCGATCAGCTTGGCCACCACGGTGCCGAAACGCTGGCTGACGATGGGCAACGCGATGTGCCCTTCGCGCACGCCGCGATAGAGTACGGCGGCGATCAGCGAGTCCTGGTCCAGTTTAAGATCGGCGAGGATCTCGGCGATCTCCAAGCCGGTGCGAAAACTTGAAGTGCCTTCGGCCCACAGGTTCTTGGCCGCATTGTCTTGCTGCTCAGACTCACGAGCGAACTCGCAGGCTGCTTTCAAGGCTTCACGGTCCAGTGCCGGGTCGACACTGACGGCATGATCCAGCCATGCCTCGAGATTGATACTGCCGTCGGTGTTGATCGGCTGGTGTGCTCTCACCTGTACCATCTTGCTTACCTTCCCTACGACGCACCTTGGATGCGTCAAAAATCATCGCTGACCTGCTTTACCTTGATAAAGCTTACACACACTCCCTGGCAGGTCGCGGCCTTGGAGAATGCAGGCCAGTCGGATTAAACGGGCATCCTAGCCCGCTTCAAATAACGCCATGGCCTCGACATGCGCGGTTTGCGGAAACATGTCGAGGATCCCGGCACGTTTTAGCCGGTAGCCTTGCTTGACCAACTCAACCGTGTCCCGCGCCAGCGTGGCCGGGTTGCAGGACACATACACCAGACGCTTGGCCTTGAGGGTCGCGAGCTTGCGCACAACCTCCAGGGCACCGTCACGAGGTGGGTCCAAGAGTACCGCAGAAAAGCCCTGTTTGGCCCATTCCGCGTCGGTCAAAGGCTGAGACAAATCGGCCTGAAAAAACTGCGCATTATGCAAATTGTTGCTGACGGCGTTGACGGCCGCCCGGTCCACCATGGTCTGTACGCCTTCCACCGCCACCACTTCGCGCACTTGGCGAGCGAGCGGCAGGGCGAAATTGCCCAGGCCGCAAAACAGGTCCAACACCCGCTCATCGGGTTGGGGCGCCAGCCATTCCAGGGCCTGGGCGACCATCGCCGCGTTGACCCCGGCGTTGACTTGGACAAAGTCTCCAGGCCGGTAAGCCAGTTCCAGATCCCACTGTTCCAATCGAAACCCCAGAACCGCATCGGCGTCGACCGGTTCCGGCTGACCCTCGCCATGCAGCCACAGCTGGGCATCATGAAAGGTGCAGAATTCTTTCAAAATGTGCAGGTCCGCTTCGGACAGCGGCGCCATATGCCGCAGCAACACGGCGATGGACGTCCCACTGAACACTTCCACATGCCCCAGCGCCTGAGGTTTGCTCAGGCGGCGGAGCATGTTGGGCAGACGCTGCATGATCGGTTGCAAGGCCTGTACCAGTACCGGGCAATCGTCAATGGCGACGATGTCCTGGCTGGCCACGGCGCGGAAACCGACTGCCAGATGCTTCGCCTTGGCGTCCCAACGCACGGCCACACGGGCGCGGCGACGGTAGCCGAATTCCGGCCCACTTAAGGGTGCGGCCCACTCTTGCGGTTCGACACCGGCCACACGGGACAGTTGCTCGGCGAGCATGCGCTGTTTCAGGGCAAGTTGTTCGGCGTGGGGCAAGTGCTGCACGCTGCAACCGCCGCAGCGGCCGAAGTGCGCGCACGGCGCCGGACGCCGGAGTTCGCTGGACTTGAACACCCGTTCGGTGCGCGCCTCGACGATTTTGCCGTGGGTGCCCAGCACGCGCGCTTCCACGTCTTCGCCGGCCAGTGCGCCGTTCACAAACCAGGTGCGGCCTTCAAAGAACACGATGCCGCGGCCGTCATTGGCCAGGCGCTCGATGGTCAAGCGTTGTTTCTTGCCTACCGGAATCTGCGGGGCCCGGCTGCCGCCCGTCGGCTGGAAGCGCAGGCCTCTCTCGTGCTTGGCCATCAGTTGGGTTCGTCGAAAATGCCGGTCGACAAGTATCGGTCGCCTCGGTCACAGATGATCGCGACGATCACCGCGTTTTCCACCTCTTTGGACAAGCGCAACATGCCGGCCACGGCACCACCGGAGGACACACCGCAGAAGATGCCTTCTTCACGGGCCAGGCGGCGCGTGGTGTCTTCGGCTTCACGCTGGGCCATGTCGATGATGCGGTCCACGCGGGTCGCGTTGTAGATCTTCGGCAGATACTCTTCGGGCCAGCGGCGGATGCCCGGGATGGCCGCGCCTTCCATCGGTTGCAGCCCAACGATCTGGATCGCCGGGTTTTGCTCCTTGAGGTAGCGCGAGTTGCCCATGATGGTACCGGTGGTGCCCATGGAACTGACGAAATGGGTGATGGTGCCCTGGGTCTGGCGCCAGATTTCCGGACCGGTGGTGGTGTAGTGCGCCTCGGGGTTGTCACCGTTGGCGAACTGGTCCAGCACCTGGCCACGGCCTTCGGCGGCCATGCGCTCGGCGAGGTCGCGGGCACCTTCCATGCCCTCTTCCTGGGTCACCAGCACCAGTTCGGCGCCATAGGCGGTCATCGCCGCCTTGCGCTCGGCGCTGCCGTTGTCGGGCATGATCAGCACCATCTTGTAACCCTTGATCGCCGCGGCCATGGCCAGCGCGATCCCGGTGTTACCGGAGGTGGCTTCGATCAGGGTGTCGCCGGGCTTGATCTGCCCGCGCAACTCGGCGCGGGTGATCATCGACAGCGCCGGGCGGTCTTTTACCGAACCGGCCGGGTTGTTCCCTTCAAGCTTGAGCAACAGGGTATTGCTGGTTTCACCCGCCATGCGTTGCAAGCGGACCAGGGGGGTGTTGCCGACGCAATCGGCGATTGTAGGGTACTGCAAGGTCATGGCGTATTCGCAATCCAGACTGCGGGGGCGAACATCATACCGGGAAAGGCCGGCGGGCCATATCACGCAAAGTGCGGTGCTTATGGCTTATAGGAATAAGCGAGCGAGGTGGTGGCTGGGCAGACGCTATCGGGAGCAAGCCCCCTCCCACATTCGCGCGCATTCTCATGCTGGAATTCGGTCAACTGTGAGAGGGGGCTTGCCCCCCGATGGCCGCACCTCGACAACCCGCCTAGCCCAAATGTCGATCGCCATGGTTTTTCTGAAAAACCTCCTCCCCCATCGCCGCAATCTGCCCGTCGATCAGCGCCTCAAAGGGTTTGAGCAGCAGCTCGAACGATGCCGGTGCCTCCAGCACCTGCAACGCCTGCACAATGGCCTCAACCGTTGACAGGGCTCCCGGCCCGGGCGCTTTGCGCAGCCGATAACGCGACACAGCGCCCTCGGCCAGCGTGACCCGTGGCAGCGCTGCCAGCAACGGATTGAGGTGCAGCAATTTGCGCGCCTTGCGCCAGGTGCCGTCGGGAACCACCAGCAACAGCGGTTGATCCCCAGGCACATAGGCTTGCAGCGGCTGGGCGTCGTCAGCCGGAAACAACAGCCGCACCTGATAGCCAGGCGGGTTCAATAAGGCCGGCAGATCATCAAAGACCTCACCCACTATCAACTGCGCATTGTTCAACCCCAACGCCGCCAACCGCGCGGTATTGAGCGCATGGTTGACCTCGCTCGGGTGCTGCAACAGCAACACGCGGGTGCGGCTGTCGAGGCTCGGGATCAGCGCGCACAGGCAATGGGTGGCGGGTCGCAGGCAGCGCGGGCATTGGGGTCTGGACATGGATTATCAGGCCTGGTTGAGCTGGGCTTTGAGCAGATCGCGGAAGGTCTGGATCAACGGTTCACGGCTGCGCCCGCGGCGCATGATCATCGAAAACGGCGCCTGGTAACCGAAGGTGGCCGGCAGCAATACGCGCAAATCCCCCTTGTCGGCCCAGGCCTGGGCGTAGTGCTCAGGCAGGTAGCCGATATAGGCGCCGGACAGCACCAGGATCAACTGAGCCTCCATACTTTCCACGGTCGCCGCGCTGTGTTTGAAACCATGGCGCGCCAGTTCGGCCTGGCTCCAGTAGCCGCGACCGACCATGCGTTGCTGGGTGATCACTTGCTCCGGGATGCGGCGCTCGTTGAACAGCGGGTGCCGGGTGCTGCAATACAACCAGTGCTGCTCGCGGTACAGCGGCATGTAGATCAGCCCGCTCATGCGGTTGGAGAAAGCGCCGATGGCCAGGTCGAGGCGATTGTCCTGCACACCGAGTTGCAGTTCGTAGGGGCTCATCACCGACAAATGCAGGTGCACCGCCGGGTGCTCCTGGCTGTAGGCGCCGATGACTTCGGCGAACGGCAGCGCCTTGTCGCTGACGGTAGAGTCGAGCACCCCGAGCTTGAGGGTGCCACGCAACTCGCCTTTCAAGGCTGCGGCGTATTGCTCGAAACCTTCCAGTTCGCCCAGTAACCGCAGGGTTTCCTGATGGAACAGCTCGCCTTTGCTGGTCAGGCTGAAACCGCCCCGGCCGCGATGGCACAGCACCAGGCCCAACGCCGATTCCAGTTGGCTCATGTAAGTGCTGATGGCCGACGTGGACAGGTTGAGTTCGTGCTGGGCATTGGCGAATCCCTGATGCCGCACGACGCTGGCGAAGATCCGCAGGAGTTTCAGGTCGGGCAAGGCGTTGGCCATGGGGTCTCCAAGATGATCGGGCTACTTGTAGTGAGCGGGCTTGTCCCGCGCTGGGGGGCGAAGCCGCCCTAATGAGGACGCCGCAGTGTTTCAGAGAGACCGAGGTGCCTGGGTTTAGGGCGGCTTCGCCCCCCAGCGCGGGGCAAGCCCGCTCACTACAGTCCAGCTGTCGTAGTTTAACCGCTGGTATTAGTTTAGAAAAATCTGAACTAAGTATTTGCCCCTGCCGATTCTTTCGTATCGGTGTATTTCGCAGAATCGGCCCCTAATAAACAAAACAACGATGAGGCACTCCCGTGGACAAGATTTTCCACCAACCACTGGGCGGCAACGAAATGCCGCGCTTTGCCGGCATCGCCACCATGATGCGTCTTCCCCACCTGCAAACGGCCAAAGGCCTGGATGCCGCCTTTATCGGCGTGCCGCTGGACATCGGCACCTCGCTGCGCGCCGGTACCCGTTTCGGGCCGCGTGAAATCCGCGCCGAATCCGTCATGATCCGCCCCTACAACATGGCCACCGGCGCCGCACCGTTCGACTCGCTGTCGGTCGCGGACATTGGTGACGTGGCGATCAACACCTTCAACCTGCTGGACGCCGTGCGCATCATCGAAGAGGCCTACGACGAGATCCTCGAGCACAACGTAGTCCCGATGACATTGGGCGGCGACCACACCATCACCCTGCCGATCCTGCGGGCGATCCACAAGAAACACGGCAAGGTCGGGCTGGTGCACATCGATGCCCACGCCGACGTGAACGACCATATGTTCGGCGAGAAAATCGCCCACGGCACCACCTTCCGCCGCGCGGTTGAAGAGGGCTTGCTGGACTGCGACCGTGTGGTGCAGATCGGCCTGCGCGCCCAAGGCTACACCGCCGAAGACTTCAACTGGAGCCGCAAGCAGGGCTTCCGTGTGGTCCAGGCCGAAGAATGCTGGCACCACTCCCTCGCGCCGTTGATGGCCGAAGTGCGTGAGAAAGTCGGCGGCGGCCCGGTGTACCTGAGCTTTGATATCGACGGCATCGACCCGGCTTGGGCGCCGGGCACCGGTACGCCGGAAATCGGCGGGCTGACCACCATCCAAGCGATTGAGATCATCCGCGGCTGCCAGGGCCTCGACCTGATTGGTTGCGACCTGGTCGAAGTTTCGCCGCCCTACGACACCACCGGCAACACTTCGCTGCTGGGCGCCAACCTGCTGTACGAAATGCTCTGCGTACTGCCTGGCGTGGCCCATCGCTGATGAGCACCCACGAAGTGCTGCAAGCCGCCGCCGACCTGGTCGCGGCCTTTGCGCGCAATGACCGCGCCGCCTACTTCGGCGCGTTCACCGCCGATGCGAGCTTTGTGTTCTACACCCTCCCCCAGCCACTGCTGAGTCGCGATGCCTACCAGGCGTTGTGGGACAGCTGGCGCCGGGACGAGGGGTTCGAGGTGCTGTCCTGCACCTCAAGCAACGCCGTGGTCAGCCTGCAGGGTGACGTGGCGATTTTCATGCATGACGTGGCCACCGAGTTGCGCATGAACGGGGAGCAATTTTTTAGCCAGGAACGCGAGACCATCGTCTTCACACGGCAAGGGTCTGGCAAACAACAAAAACAAGGCCTGTGGCTGGCCTGTCACGAACATTTGTCCGCTATGCCGGAAGGGCTGCCGCCCCCTTAGCCAATGTGATCGGAGCTGATCATGAATAATAAAAACAACGATAAAAGTATTCGAAAGATAGAAACCAACGGGGTCGAGCAGATCCCGGACCACGAACGTACCGCCGGCCCCAAGGATCTGTTCCGACTGATCTTCGGCGGTGCCAACACCTTTGCCACCGCCGTGCTGGGCTCCTTCCCGGTGTTGTTCGGCTTGTCGTTCCAGGCCGGCGTCTGGGCGATTGTGCTGGGCGTGCTGGTGGGTGCGCTGATCCTGGCGCCCATGGGCCTGTTCGGGCCGATCAACGGCACCAACAACGCGGTGTCTTCCGGTGCGCACTTTGGTGTGCACGGGCGGATTGTCGGCTCGTTTCTCTCACTGCTGACGGCGATTGCCTTCTTCTCACTGTCGGTGTGGAGTTCGGGCGATGCGCTGGTGGGGGGTGCGAAACGTCTGATCGGCCTGCCGGAAACCGACTTGACCCTGGGCCTGGCCTACGGCGTGTTCGCCATTCTCGTACTGACGGTGTGCATCTACGGCTTTCGCTTCATGCTGTGGGTCAACCGCATTGCGGTGTGGGCGGCGAGCCTGTTGTTCCTGTTGGGCATCTTTGCCTTCGCGCCGGCGTTCGACAGCCACTTCGCGGGCACTGTAGCCATGGGCCAGACGGGCTTCTGGGCCGCCTTCATCGGCGCCGCGCTGGTGGCCATGAGCAACCCGATTTCCTTCGGTGCGTTCCTGGGTGACTGGTCGCGCTACATCCCGCGTGAGACGCCGAAAATGCGCATCATGCTGGCAGTGGTGCTGGCGCAAATCGCGACGTTAATCCCTTTCCTGTTTGGCCTGGCCACCGCGACCATCGTCGCGATCAAGGCGCCGGACTACATCGCGGCGAATAACTATGTCGGCGGGTTACTGGCGGTAGCGCCGACCTGGTTCTTCCTGCCGGTGTGCCTGATCGCGGTGATCGGCGGCATGTCCACCGGCACCACGTCGCTGTATGGCACCGGACTGGACATGTCCAGCGTGTTCCCGCGCCTGTTGTCACGGGTGAAAGCCACGCTGCTGATCGGGGTGATGTCGATTGCCTTCATCTTTATCGGACGTTTCGCCGCCAACCTGGTGCAAAGCGTGTCGACGTTCGCGGTACTGATCATCACCTGCACCACGCCGTGGATGGTGATGATGATCATCGGCCTGATCGTGCGTCGCGGCTTCTACTGCCCGGATGACCTGCAGGTGTTTACCCGCGGTGAGACCGGCGGGCGCTACTGGTTCAGCCATGGCTGGAACTGGCGCGGGTTGGGGGCGTGGATTCCGAGTGCATTGGTGGGCCTGTGTTTCGTCAATTTGCCGGGGCAGTTTGTGGGACCGCTGGGCAATTTGGCCGATGGCATTGATATCAGCTTGCCGGTGACGCTGGGGTTGGCGTCGGTGGTGTACCTGACCTTGCTGCGGGTGTTTCCGGAACCGGCGGCTGTCTACGGGCCGACCGTTGTGGCGAGGGAGCTTGCTCCCGTTCGACCGCGAAGCTGGAGCCGGCTTTTTTGGGGCCGCTTCGCAGCCCAGCGGGAGCAAGCTCCCTCGCCACAACACGCGCCTTCACCACAGCAAGCACGCTCACCACAATAAAAAATAATTGGAGAACCGCCGTCATGGCTTTGGATTTATTCGTCGTACTCATCTACGCCGCCGGCATGCTCGTGCTCGGCTATTACGGCATGCGCCGCGCCAAGACCCACGAAGATTACCTGGTGGCCGGACGTAACCTGGGCCCGTCGCTGTACATGGGCACCATGGCCGCCACGGTATTGGGCGGTGCCTCTACCGTCGGCACCGTGCGCCTGGGCTATGTGCATGGCATCTCCGGCTTCTGGCTGTGTGCCGCGCTGGGCATGGGCATCATTGCGCTCAACCTGTTCCTGGCCAAGCCGCTGTTGAAGCTGAAGATCTTCACCGTGACCCAGGTCCTCGAAAAACGCTACAACCCCATGGCCCGCCAGGCCAGTGCGGTGATCATGCTGGCCTACGCGCTGATGATCGGCGTGACCTCGATCCTGGCCATCGGCACCGTGCTGCAAGTGCTGTTCGGCCTGCCGTTCTGGATCTCGGTGCTGCTCGGCGGTGGTGTGGTGGTGGTGTACTCGACCATCGGCGGCATGTGGTCGCTGACCCTCACCGATATCGTGCAGTTTGTGATCAAGACCGTCGGCCTGATGTTTATCCTGCTGCCAATCTGCCTGTACCGCGTCGGCGGCTGGGATGAGCTGGTGGCCAAGCTGCCCGCGTCGAGCTTCAGCTTCACCGCGATCGGCTGGGACACGATCATCACCTACTTCATGATCTACTTCTTCGGCATCCTGATCGGCCAGGATATCTGGCAGCGCGTGTTCACCGCCCGTGACGAAAAGGTCGCCAAGTACGCAGGCACTTTCGCCGGTTTCTACTGCATCCTCTACGGCCTGGCCTGTGCGTTGATCGGCATGGCGGCACACGTGCTGATCCCGGACCTGGACAACGTCAACAACGCCTTTGCCGCTATCGTCAAAGTGTCACTGCCGGACGGGATTCGTGGCCTGGTGATTGCTGCCGCACTGGCGGCGATGATGTCCACCGCCAGTGCCGGCCTGCTCGCCGCCTCCACCGTGCTGACTGAAGACCTGTTGCCGCGTTTGCGTGGCGGCAAACAGTCGAGCCTGGCCGTCAACCGCCTGTTTACGATGCTGACCGGCATTGCCGTGCTGGGCATTGCGCTGGTGGTGAGCGATGTGATCAGCGCACTGACACTGGCCTACAACCTGCTGGTGGGCGGTATGTTGATCCCACTGATTGGCGCGATCTTCTGGAAACGCGCGACCACGTCGGGGGCGATCACCTCCATGACCCTGGGATTCGTGACCGCGCTGGTGTTTATGCTCAAGGATGGGCTGGACGCGAACACGCCGATCTACTACAGCCTGGCCATTGGGCTGGTGAGTTTTGTGCTGGTGAGCGTGTTGTCGCGCCGGCCAGAGGGTGTGGCGACCCGCGCCGTTTGATCAGCAACAGGCGTTAAAGCGGTTTCTTCAGCGGGTGCGACGTCGGATGTCGCACCCGTTTTTTTATTCGTCGCTATTGCGCCGCGCCTTCAAACAAATCACCGCAATCCTTGCAGCCAAAATACTGCTCGGTCGCCGGGCACTCAATTTCCCCGGTTGCCCCCGCCCTCACCCGCCAGACGCAGGCCGTTTGCTGATATTTCAGCGTGCCTTCAAGGTAACAAGGGGCCCAGTCAAACTCATCGTGCAGCGTGCGACCATCAATAAGCGCGGCGCGTTTGAAAAAGGACGCTATCTGCCGCTCATCCAGCGCAACGTCACTGGGTCGGCAGCGTTCGGGCTCTTCGGAGTGAAAGCCAGAGATGCGAATGTCGTCGAGATCCAGCTGGGAGGATGAGCATCCGGCGAGTAACAGGGAAAAGGTGAGGATGACGGATAAGCAGAAGGGTCCGACGATGAAGCGCACCTCATCACACAGGGTACGCATCAAATGACGGCTGCGCGCAGATGACAGGCGCCTCATCACGCCATGAAAAACGCCCGATAGTACAGCGCCCGCACGGTGCGGTTGCGTGAGCGCTTCAGGGCTTACCTGCGACGTGGGCGACGCTGCTCATCATCGGTGCGAATCGGCACGGGTTGCAACGGCGGCTCGATCAAGCCCAGTGCAACACCCAGATCATGGAGCCAGTTTTGAATTTTCTCTTTCATGGTTGCCCCCTTTGAGGGTAATGCTGGTAGGCGCAAGTTCTTTCGCCTTTTCCTACACTGATAGTAGCCCTAAGTCCTACGTATTGCTTGAACGAAAACACAACGAACTATTACTGAATTGATCCAAATCCTGACGGATCGCTCAAGCAATCGCGCGTGCGTCGTGCAGCGCCTCAGCCCTGTCGGCTTGCTGCAGGTCGATCCATGCGTTGAGGTTAGCGCCGAGCATACCCTTTCGCCACATCAGCCAGGTGGTCGCAGTGGCAAAAGGCCCTGTCAACGGATGAACGGACACACTGTCCTTGCCTGGCAGGCTGTTGAGCATGGACTCGGACATCAACGCCACCCCGGACCCAGCGATCACACAGGCGAGCATGCCTTGGTAGGACTCGATCTCAATCGCCCGCCCCATGGCCACGTGCTCGTGGGAAAACCAGGTTTCCAGCCGCGCGCGGTAGGCGCAACTGCGGCGGAAGGTGAACACCGACCGGCCCGCCACATCCTGCGGCCCGCGTACCGGCGGGTGATCGGCCTCGCAGATCAGCACCAGACGCTCCTCGCACAGGGGAACACCGTCCAAGGACGCGATGGTGATAGGACCGTCCACAAAGGCAGCATCGAGGCGACCGGTAATCAAGCCTTCGAGCAGCTCGCCACTCGGCGCCGATTGCACCTGTAGGTTCACCGTCGGGTAAGCCTTGTGGTAACGCGCCAGCAGCTTCGGTAAATGAACGGCGCCCGTGCTGTACATGCTGCCTAATACAAAGTCGCCAGCCGGTTGCCCACCCTGCACGGCGCCGTGAGCTTCGTCGTGCAGGGCCAGCAGACGGGCGCTGTAGTCCAGCAACACTTTGCCCGCCGGAGAAAGCTGCAGGCGTTGGCGCTCGCGCACGAACAGCTCCACACCGAGCTGTTCCTCCATCTGCTTGAGCCGGGTCGACAGGTTTGACGGCACGCGATGCAGGCGCTCGGCGGCACGGGTAATGGAGCCCTCTTCCGCCACCGCCTGGAAAATGCGCAATTGACTGAACTCCATACCTTTCTCCAAAACTGAACAAGTTGCTCACTATTATTCAATTTTACAGAAAGTCAATGCGCTTTAGCCTGAGGGTATTCGCTTATCCGCAGGAAACCTGACCATGTCCCCCTTGATTCGCTTACTTGCCAGTGGTGTCGCCTTGATGATGGCGATGGGCATCGGCCGCTTCGCCCTCACCCCACAAATGCCGCATCTGCTCAGCGAGGGGCAGATCGACCTGACCGGCGCTGGCCTGATCGCGGCCGCCAACTACCTGGGCTACTTCGTCGGTGCGGTGGATTCGATCTTTGCGCGCAGCCATCAGCATGTGCGTGGGCGCTTGTACGGCGGGTTGTGGCTGTGTGTGCTGCTGACCCTGGCGTCCTACTGGGCTCATGGCTTCTGGCCGCATCTGTTGCTGCGCTTTGGTACCGGTGTCGCGAGTGCCTGGGCATTGGTGATGATCACCAGCCTGAGCCAGCCGCTGGCGATTGCCGCCGGGCGTCCGCGCCTGGGCGCATTGGTATTCGCCGGGCCCGGACTGGGGATCCTGCTGACCGGGTTGCTGGCGTTGGGCTCCAACTTGCTGGGGCAAAGCTCGGCAACCTTGTGGTGGGTGTACGGCACGGTGGCGCTGGTGATGTTGTTGGCGATTCTGCCGTTCCTGCCCAAGCCTTCTGCCGCCAGTGCCTCGGTTGCCAGCCCTACGGACGCGGGCAGCAACGGCAGCATTGCGCATTTGTGCTGGATCTATGTGTTGTTCGGCCTTGGCTACATCATCCCGGCGACGTTCCTGTCGCAGATGGCCAGTGCGCAGTTCAAGGGCGCCTGGCAGGCCGATCTGTTCTGGCCGTGCTTTGGCCTGGCAGCCGCGATGGGCGTCGGCGTGGCGACCCTGCGCCGCAAGGATCCGCACACGACTCGCCGCTGGCTGATGACCACCCTATGGCTGCAAGCGGCCGGCGTGTTTGCCTGCTTGCTGGGCAATGGCTGGGGCCTGGCATTGGGGGTGTTGCTGTGCGGCGGGCCATTCCTGGCGTGCATGCAACTCGTGATGGCACGTTTGCGGGACGTCGCGCCCCACGGCTACCAGCGCAGCACCGGGCTGCTGACCGCAAGCTTTGCCATCGGCCAGTTGAGCGGCCCTTTGTTGGCATCGGTGAGCAGCCACCTGAGCGGCGGCCTGCAACCGGCGCTGGTAGTCGCCGGTGCAGGCTTGCTGGTGGCGGGTTCGGTGTTGGTCAGCCGGCAACCAAAGGCGCAGGTGCGCGCACCTGTTCACGCCGTGCCAGCACCAGGAAAAACAGCCCACCCAGGAAGCATCCGGTAAACCAGGCGAAGTTGGCCATGCCCTGCAACGCAGGGGTGAAGGTGATCGCAACGCCCGCCAGCGTTGCGGGCACCAACGCCTTGACCGCCGTCCAGTTCACGCCACCGTCGAAGTAATAGCGCCCGCTGGGGCTGTCATCAAACAGCGCATCCACATCGATCTTCTGCTTTTTGATCAGGTAGAAATCCACCAACAGGATCCCGAACAGCGGTCCGATAAAGGCCGCGAGGATATCCAGGGTGTAGTGGATCATCAGCGGGTTATTGAACAGGTTCCACGGTGTAATGAAGATCGATGCCACGGCAGCGATCATCCCGCCTGCGCGCCAGCTGATTTTGCTGGGGGCGACGTTGGCGAAGTCAAACGCCGGGGAGACGAAGTTGGCAACGATATTGATGCCAATGGTCGCAGTGACAAACGCAAAGGCGCCGAGCAATACCGCCACGTTGTTATCGATGCGCGAAACCGTGGCGATCGGGTCGTGGAGCATTTCACCAAACACCGGCAACGTGCCCGAGACGATCACGACGGTGACCAGGGAAAACGCCAGAAAATTCACCGGCAGCCCCCAGAAATTGCCGCGTCGTACGTCGTTCATACTGCGGCAGTAGCGGCTGAAGTCACCGAAGTTCAGGGTCGGCCCGGAGAAATACGACACCACCAGCGCCGTCGCCACGATCACCTGGCCAAACGCCTGCCATCCCGACAGCGACTTCTCCGCCAAGGTAAAGCTGATGTTCGACCAACCGGCCTTCCACACGATCCAGCCGGCCAAGGCAAACATCACCGCATACACCACCGGCCCCGCCCAATCGATAAAACGGCGGATGGACTCCATGCCCGCCCAGAACACCGCCGCTTGCAACAGCCACAGGCTGAGGAAACCAAACCAACCAAGGTAGGAAAGCCCAGCGAAATGCGGCTCTGCGTACACGGCCATCTGTGGGAAGAAACGCAGCACCACGATGATCAAGGCACTCGACGCCAAATACGTCTGAATTCCGTACCAGGCCACCGCGATCAAGCCGCGAATCACCGCAGGAATATTCGCGCCGAACACCCCAAACGCCAACCGACAAATGACGGGGTAAGGCACAGCGGCTTGCTGGCTCGGCTTGGCCACTAGATTAGCGATCAATTGCACAATGCAGATACCGGCGAGCAAGGCGATCAACACCTGCCAACTGGCCAGCCCCAAGGCAAACAGGCTGGCGGCAAACACATAACCGCCGACGCTGTGCACGTCACTCATCCAGAAGGCGAAGATGTTGTACCAGTTCCACTTTTGCGGCAGTGGCCCAAGGTCCTGGTTATACAGGCGCGGGCTGTAGCCTTTGGGCAATTGTTCGGTCATCGCTGGGCTCCTCGAAATACCAGCCTGCACGTGCGTCGCGGTGTGCATACGGAAGGCGGCATGGTTTGTATACGAGAGAGTCAGCAGAATACGTGCCAATTGAACGCAATCCCTCTGGCACGGCGCTCCAAAGGGATTGATATGGGTATAGACATGGGACGATGCTCAGCAACGGTGCACCGAAATCCTGTACACAATCAGCGGTGCACTCGATGTGCACACCAATGACCCACCGTGCAGCACGCGGCAGTCAGGAAGGTGCCCCAGGCCATGTCCATGATCGCTAAATGGGCTGACCAGCCCTGCAGCGTGGCCCAGTTACTCAGGTCGTAGGTGCCATAAGCGACCAGCCCAAGCAACGCCCCCCTGCGCGCAGCGCGCTGCCAACTGGCACTGGGCAGAACCACGAATACCACGCAACCGAACACATAGAGGAGGTAGAAGAGCAGAGCCGGCAATAGGCGGGGCTGGTCCAGCATCAGCGGGCCCAGCAGGGACTTGTAGGTTGGCCCCATGAGCACGCCGAGCCAAAGGCCGTCGAGGACCAGGAAAGCCAGCAACGTGCCGAGGTAGGCGAAAGATGTTTTCTTGGTCATTGATGCACCTCTGTAAGCGCCAACGGGCGCCTACAGAAGAGCAAAGCGTACTCAGCTTAGTTCAATGCGATCCGCGTGAATCACAATCTGGCCCTGCTTATACAGCGCACCAATGGCTTTCTTGAAGTTACCCTTGCTCACGCCGAACAAGTTGCTGATCACCGCCGGGTCGCTCTTGTCGCTGACCGGCAAGGTGCCGTTGTTTTCACGCAACTTGGCAAGGATCTTCGAGTTCAGGCTCGAGGCTGCTTCCTGGCCAACCGGTTGCAGGCTCAGGCTGATATTGCCATCCGCACGGATCTCCTTGATAAAGCCTTTTTCTTCCTTGCCCGGGCGCAGGAACTTGAACACTTCATTCTTGTGGATCAGGCCCCAATGCTTGTTGTTGATGATCGCCTTGAAGCCCATGTCGGTGGCTTCGGCCACCAGCAGGTCGACTTCCTGGCCCACCTGGTAATTGGCAGGCGTCTTGTCCAGGTAGCGGTCCAGGCGTGCGGTGGCCGTGATGCGCTTGGTGTGTTTGTCGAGATAAACGTGCACCACGCAGTATTCGCCAGCGGTCATCTGACGCTTTTCTTCCGAATACGGCAGCAACAGATCCTTGGGCAAGCCCCAGTCGAGAAACACGCCGATGCTGTTGACTTCCACCACTTTCAAACTGGCGAATTCGCCCACTTGGACTTTGGGCTTTTCGGTAGTGGCGATAAGTTTGTCATCGCTGTCCAGATAAATGAAAACGTTTAGCCAGTCTTCATCTTCACTGGGAATATCTTTGGGGATATACCGATTAGGCAAGAGGATTTCGCCATCTTGCGCACCGTCCAGGTACAAACCAAAGTTAGTGTGTTTAACCACTTGCAAGCTGTTGTAGCGCCCGACTAAAGCCATTTCCAAATACCCTCATTGCGTGGGCGGCATTCTACCCGAGTTGCGCTCGTCACGCGCGCGCGCCTGAAAAATCACGGCCTGGCGTGGCCTTGCGATGGCATCGCCCCGCTCGTCCGATCAATCCGGCTGATTTTTCTCAGGCAACCCACCGCAGCCAGCACCAGGGTTTCGAATTAAAACAGTAAGTTAGGGGTTCATTTCAAAGATGAAACTTGGCTATTTTCAGCCGCTGCACTTATTCTTCGAGGATATTTACCAAGCAATTGTCAAGTATTTCCTGTACGATGCCTGGCCAAGTTAATTTTCTACAGGTTAGTGGCCGCCATGCGTGTAAAAGCATCCAACAGCAAAGCAAAGCCAGCTCCCGCCGTTGAAACCAGCGAATCGATCAACAGCCAGATTGCTGCTTTCCTCAAGTCCGGCGGCGAAATCCAGCAAATTGCCAAGGGCGTCAGCGGCCAGACTTTCGGCCCATCCAAGCAGATCAGCCTGGGTAAAAAGTAATACCGCGCAACACCACTGGTCCCTAAGCGTCTTGCCTTCAAGGCGCTAGGACTAGAGCCCGAAATACCCTCGCTGCCTATTTTCCATTAGCGCTAATCGACGAACGGGCCTCACCTCCCGACATTCGCCGGTATCCTTGCACACGTCTAGCACGGGCATCTGCCCGATTCCTTCGTCACTGCTCCTCGCTTTTCATGGAGTGAAGCATGCTCAAACCGTGCATTTTTCTGGTCAGCGCCCTTGTCGCGTGCCCCCTTGCCCAAGCGCAAATATTCCAGCGTGAACTGGGCGACTTCGACCTGAAATTGGGCACCACCCCCAGCCGCAGCATGGCTCAGGGCCTGGTCAAGCCGACGTCTCCCGGCAGCGACTCGTTCCACGGCGGGCTGGACCTGAGTCATGACAGCGGCCTGTATTTCGGCCAGTTCTCACCAAACATGGGCCTGTCCTCGGCCAGCACCCTTGAAGTCGATTCCTACATGGGCTTCAAACACCCTTTCGACCAGACCCTGGGCTATGAAGTCGGCTTGATCCACTACAGCTACCCCAAGCTCAGCCCGCTCGACAGCCAGGAGTTCTACGGCGGCCTGAACCTGCTGGGTAATCGCTTCGGTGCCTCCTTCAGCAACGATCCGGATCGCCAGGACAGCACACTGTTCGCCGACCTGGGTGGCACCCAGCCTTTCGGTATTGGCGTCAGCATGAAATACACCACGCATCAGTTGGGCACGCCGGTCTCAGTGGACGGCGGCTCCATTCGCAGCTTCAGCGACTGGTCGGTGCAATTCTCCCGAGAATGGATGGGCGTTGACCTGAACCTCATCTACAGCGACTCCAGCCTCAGCGGCGGGGACTGCTCGGCCTATTCCGGACACAATTCGCAATGCGATGGTCTGTTGACGCTGAAGGCGGCGCGGTCGTTTTATTAATCGGCTGAACTGTCGCCCCCCGCGCAGGCTCACATGTGATAACCCACATTGCGAAGGACCCGCCCATGCTGCGTCGGCTCAAATTACTCGTCGTACTGCTGACCCTGAGCCTGGTGCTCGCCGGCTGCAATCGCGTAGGCCTGGCCTATCGCAACCTGGACGTGATCATTCCCTGGACCCTCAACGACTACCTGGACATGAACGCCGGGCAGAAGAGCTGGTTCAACGACAAGCTCAAGGAGCACCTGGCCTGGCATTGCACCACACAACTGCCGGGCTACCTGGACTGGCTGGACCGCCTGCAGCAGATGGTCGACGACAACCAGGTTACCGACGCGGCCTTGCAGACGCGCACCGTAGAGGCCAAGCAGGCCATCGCCGAGGTCGCCCGCGAGGTCACACCGTCGGCCATCGAGTTGTTGCAGGGGCTGGACGATCAACAGGTCAAAGAGATGAACGACGCGTTGGCCAAAGACCTGCGCAAGCGCCAGGACGAGTACCTCAAGCCACCGCTGGCCAAGCAGATCCAAGAACGCGCCGAGCGCATGAATAAACGCCTGGATGCGTGGATGGGGCCGCTGAGCGATAGCCAGAAAAACCGCGTCACGGCCTGGTCTATCAGCCTGGGTGAGCAAAACCAGCAATGGATCGGTAACCGCGCGCACTGGCAGGCGCAATTTATCGACGCCGTGAAGCAACGCCAGAGCGCCGACTTCCCGCAGAAAATGCAGCAACTGCTGGTGGACCGGGAAAGCCTGTGGACGCCGGAGTACCGCGTCGCCTACGCCGAGACGGAAGCGGCGGCACGCAGCCTGATCGTCGACCTGATGGCGCAAAGCAGCGTGCAACAGCGCCTGAAACTGACGCAAAAAATCGACGGCGTACGCAGCGACTTCAAGGCACTGAAATGCCTCAAAGGCAGCGCAAGCTAATGTGAGAGGGGCTGGCCCCCGCCCACATTAGATGAGCGCAGTGGCCGATCAGGCAATCTGAGCCTTGGAAGCCACCTCGGCAAAGGTCGCCGGATCCAGCGCGTCCGCCTGCTCATCCAGCACCTGACGCGGGTGATCATTGCCGGGAATCGAACTGTCGATCAGCGCCAACAGTTGTGCGCCCAGCGGAGTGAGGATGAAATTCTCGCCATTTCCGCCCTCTTCCTCAGGGCGCGACTCAATAAAGCCACGTTTGAACAGCAGCGCTTCATAATCGGCCGCCGTCTTCTTGAGCGCATCCAGGTTGCCGGTGGACTCGCCCGCCGTGGCCTTTTCGGCCGCTTCCTGCTCGGCGTATTTGCGCGGGGCGAAGCTGCCCTCGCCGTTCTGCACTTCATGCAGCAGACGTTCGATCAGATCCCAGTTGTAAGTCGTCATCCTGATTCCTCCTGCAGGCTGGTGGAAAGTAGCCCGTCAAGGTTGTGACAGGCCGGGTCACTGGCCGTTCAGCCGAATAGACGGACGTCATTTCTCTGAACTTTCCAGACGTTCGCGCCCTCAACAGCACATAACCGCCAAGGAGGTCTGCCCATGAAAACCCTGATGAACCTGGCCATCGTCGCCACGCTAACCGCCGCCCTGCCCGCTTGGGCCTGCACACCCGACGAAGCCACGGCCAAGCGCGAGCAACTGGCCCAGGAAGTGGCCAAGCTGACCGAACAGAACCCGACCAAGGCCAAGGAGATGAACGACGAGCTGCAGAAGATGGACCTGGATACCGAAAGCGCTGAGTTCCCCGATAAATGCCAGTTGATCGACGCCCGTCTCAAGGAGCTCAGGGAAGCAGCGGCCAAAGCCAAAAGCTGATGGCATAAAAAAACCGGACAAAGGTCCGGTTTTTTCATGTCACTCAAGCCTTATTCAGCAGCCGGCGCTTCCGGCTTGCGGCGTTTGAGTGGCGCCATGCCGTCCTTGCTGACGAGCGACAGGTTGTCGGTCTTCGGCCGGTTGGCAATCTTGCGTTTGGTCGGCGACTTGGCGCCGGCCTTTTTCTTGTCGCCCTTGGCGTCGGTCTTTTTCTTCTTCACGCCAACGGCCTTGCCCGATGCCTTGACCTTCTTCGGCCCGGTGTAGGTGCCTTTGACTTCTTTGATGGTGCGACGCTCGAACGACTGCTTGAGGTAGCGCTCGATGCTCGACATCAGGTTCCAGTCGCCATGGCAGATCAGCGAGATCGCCAGGCCATCATTGCCGGCACGCCCGGTACGGCCGATGCGGTGCACATATTCGTCGCCACTGCGTGGCATATCGAAGTTGATCACCAGGTCCAGGCCGTCCACGTCCAGGCCGCGCGCGGCAACGTCGGTGGCCACGAGGATCTTCACACCGCCGGCCTTGAGGCGGTCGATGGCCAGCTTGCGGTCCTTCTGGTCTTTCTCGCCGTGCAGCACGAACGCCTTGTATTCCTGGGCAACCAGGCGGCCGTAGATACGGTCGGCGGCAGCGCGGGTATTGGTGAACACGATGGCTTTCTGATAGGTCTCGTTGGCCAACAGCCAGTTGAGGATCTGCTCTTTGTGCACATTGTGGTCAGCGGTGACGATCTGCTGGCGCGTGGTCGCGTTGAGGTCGCTGACGTTGTTGACCTGCAGGTGCTCAGGGTTGTTCAGCACCTTGGCGACCATCTCGCGCAGGGTGGAACCGCCGGTGGTGGCGGAGAACAGCATGGTCTGCTGGCGATTGATGCACTCGGCCACCAGGCGCTGCACGTCATCGGCAAACCCCATGTCGAGCATGCGGTCGGCTTCGTCGAGCACCAGCACTTCGACTTCCTTGAGGTCGAGGTTGCCGGCGTTGAGCTGCTCGATCATGCGGCCTGGGGTGCCGATCAGGATGTCCGGCACCTTGCGCAGCATGGCGGCCTGCACCTTGAAGTCTTCACCGCCGGTGATCAGGCCGGACTTGATGAAGGTGAACTGCGAGAAGCGCTCCACTTCCTTCAAGGTCTGCTGGGCCAGCTCGCGGGTCGGCAGCAGGATCAGGGTCTTGATGCTGACGCGGACTTTGGCCGGGCCGATCAGGCGATTCAAAATCGGCAGGACGAAAGCGGCGGTCTTGCCACTCCCGGTTTGAGCCGTCACCCGCAGGTCACGCCCTTCGAGCGCGAGCGGGATGGCCGCTGCTTGCACCGGCGTAGGCTCGACAAATTTAAGCTCGGCCACGGCTTTGAGCAGGCGTTCGTGCAGGGCGAATTGGGAAAACACGGGTGCTACCTCGAAGAAATACAAAAAATCAGCTGCATAGGGTACCGGTTTCGGCCGTCCAAACCGAGTTTCTTTACGCGAACGGTGTCATTCAGGCGCTTTTTTGTCAGGGCATTTGTCCATGACATCAACTTTGTTGCACTTAAATGCTCTAATCGCCCCGTCTTGTCCCATAGAAGAATCGGTTTCACCCATGGATATCAAACAGCTCTGGCTCAACGTCCAAGATCTCTGGGGCGCCCTCGATGAACACCCGCTGCTGCATGCCAGCCTCGGTTTTGTGGTGTTGTTGGTGGTGGCTCTATTGCTTGGACGGGTGGCACGTTACCTCATCCTCCACGCCGTCAAACTGCTCGGCCGGCAACCGGCCCTGCATTGGCTCAATGACCTGCGGCACAACAAAGTCTTCCATCGCCTGGCACAGATGACGCCCTCGCTGGTGATCCAATTCGGCCTTTACCTGGTGCCGGACCTGAGCAAGACCGCCATCCTGTTTATCGGCAACGTGGCCCTGGCGCTGACCATCCTGTTCCTGGTACTGGCCATGAGCGCCCTGCTCAGCGCCCTGCTGGACATCTACGCCCGCACCGAACACGCCCGCACCCGCTCGATCAAGGGCTACGTGCAGTTGGCGAAGATGGTGCTGTTCGTGTTTGGCGCAATCATCATCGTCGCCACCCTGATCGACCGTTCGCCGCTGTTGCTGCTGTCGGGTCTTGGCGCCATGTCAGCGGTGATCCTGTTGGTGTACAAGGACACGCTGCTGTCGTTCGTCGCCAGCGTGCAGTTGACCAGCAACGACATGCTGCGGGTCGGCGATTGGATCGAGATGCCCCAGGTCGGCGCCGACGGCGATGTCGTGGACATCACCCTGCACACGGTCAAGGTGCAGAATTTCGACAAGACCATCGTCTCCATCCCTACCTGGCGCCTGATGTCCGAGTCGTTCAAGAACTGGCGCGGCATGCAGGCCTCCGGCGGACGGCGCATCAAGCGCAGCCTGTTTATCGACGCCAGCGGCGTGCGCTTCCTGCGCGACGACGAAGAACTGCGCATGACCCAGGTGCACCTGCTCACCGACTACATCGGGCGCAAGCAGGCCGAGCTCAAGGCCTGGAACGAAGCCCAGGGCCACAGTGCACAGCTGTCGGCCAACCGCCGCCGCATGACCAACCTCGGCACCTTTCGCGCCTATGCCCTGGCCTACCTGAAAAGCCATCCGGACATCCAGCCGAACATGACCTGCATGGTGCGCCAGATGCAGACCACCGCCCAGGGCGTGCCGCTGGAAATCTACTGCTTTACCCGCACCACGGCGTGGGCGGATTACGAGCGGATCCAGGGGGACATTTTTGATTACCTGCTCGCGGTGTTGCCGGAATTTGGCTTGAGTTTGTATCAGCAGCCGAGTGGGAATGACTTGCGCGCGGGGGTGTTGCCGGCGGTGTTGGGGGCCAGTCATTTGCCGCCCCCTGAAAGTCGCGCTGGCTAAACCACGGAGCGGTTGGGCGCCTTCACGCCCAACCGACTGATCCACACCGCCGCCAGAATCACCAACCCACCCAATGCCAGTCGCCCCAACGGCTCGTGCTGGTTCCAGATCAGCAGGTTCAGCAGCAACCCCACCGGCACATGCAGGTTGTTCATCACCGCCAGGGTGCCGCCCTGCACCAGGCAAGCCCCCTTGTTCCACCAGTACATGCCCAGCGCAGTGCTGACCAACCCGAGGAACACCAGCACACCCCATTGCAGCGGCGCTTCAGGCAGGAAGTTGGCTTTGCCGAACAGCAGGAATGCCGGCAATACCACCAGCAACGCGCCCAGGTAGAAATAACCGAAGCGTCGGTAGTGCGGCAGGTCGCTCGGGTAACGCGCCACCAAATGTTTGTACATCACTTGCCCGGCGGCATAGGTGAAGTTGGCCAGTTGCAACAGCAGGAAGCCTCCGAGGAAGTGCGGGGTGATCTGGTCGAAACGGATCACCGCCGCGCCCGCCACCGCGACCAGCGCGGCGATCAGCGCCCAAGGGTTGAAGCGGCGGTTCAGGGCGTCTTCGATCAGGGTCACGTGCAACGGCGTGAGGATGGTGAACAGCAACACCTCCGGCACCGTGAGCACGCGAAAGCTCAGGTACAGGCACACGTAGGTCACGCCAAACTGCAGCGCGCCGATCACCAGCATGCCCCGCATGAACGCCGGTTCTACCGAGCGCCAGCGGGTCAGTGGGATAAACACCAGACCGGCCAGCAACACACGCACCAGCACCGCGAAGTAACTGTCGACGTGACCGGCGAGGTATTCGCCGATCAAGCTGAAGGAAAATGCCTGAATCAGGGTGACAACCAGTAAGTAGCCCATGCGCGCCTCATTTCGAATGGGCGGGACATTAAAGGTTTTCGGCGAGTGAAGAAACTCGGGGTAAAAAAAACCCGACCTCGCTAAAGCGTCAGTCGGGCGGTAGCACTCAGGAGCAAAAGTGCAAAGGGAGGTTCGTTACGCGTACTTGAAGGGTTTGCGTGGAGCGATATAAACACTGCGCGATTATGTGGCGATTAAAGGATCAAGCGACCTGTGCCAGCAGCGCCTTGGCGTGGTTGATGCCCTTCTCCTGGAAGTCCCCGCTCAAGTTCACCCCTTCGGCGTGAATGAACGTGACATCGTGAATCCCGATAAACGCCATGACCTGACGCAGGTAGGGTTCCTGGTGATCAGAGCTGGCACCGGTATGAATGCCGCCGCGAGCGGTGAGCACGACGGCACGCTTGCCGGTGAGCAGACCCTGAGGGCCGGTGGCGGTGTACTTGAAGGTCACGCCGGCTCGCAACACATGGTCCAGCCAGGCCTTGAGGGTGCTGGGGATGGCGAAGTTGTACATCGGCGCGGCCATTACCAGCACGTCGGCGGCCAACAGTTCGTCGGTCAATTCGTTGGAGCGATCCAGGGACGCCTGTTCGTGGCCATTGCGCTGATCCGCCGGCTTCATCCAGCCGCCGAGCAGGTTGGCGTCCAAGTGCGGCACCGGGTTGAGGGCCACGTCACGCACGGTGATCTGATCCGCCGGGTGGGCGGCCTGCCATTGGCTGATGAACTGCTGGGTCAGTTGGCGAGAGATCGAATCCTGCTGGCGGGCACTGCTTTCGATGATCAGAACATTGGACATGGCGTTGTAGGCTCCATCTGTAATTGCTGTAAGTCGATGGAGTGAAGATTAAACAGAGCCAATTCGATTAAAAAGCGCAAAAAACTGCTATAACCCATCTATAAATTTGTTTATAGGCGGAGTGCGCCGTGGGCATGCTCCGCTGCAGCGTTACTTGGGTGCGCAGGTCAGTGCAATGCGCATCTTGATAATGGCGCGGTTGAACTTGACCGTGGTGTTGGTGCTTTTGCCTGCCGGCACCGTGACCGTTCTGCGGCGCGGCGCTTCCGGGCCGTTGGTGAAGATTACCGAGCAGACGGCGTCCTGGGTGCCGTAGTTATTGAGTTGGATCGAACTGATATCGCCGTCCACATCGGAGGCGGTGTAATCGATGCTCACGCCGTCGATCTTTTTAGTCACGTCGATCGGGTAGGCAAACGCGCTCATCGGCAGCAGCGCCAGCAACACACAACAGAATTTTCTCATTCGGCAGTCTCCAATAAGGACCGCCAGCTTAGGACAAGAGGAACCCATCTTGAAAGCGCCCCGCGTTACCCTCGATCAATGGCGCACGCTGCAAGCCGTGGTCGACCATGGCGGCTTCGCCCAGGCGGCCGAAGCGCTGCACCGTTCGCAATCCTCGGTGAGCTACACCGTGGCCCGCATGCAAGACCAGCTCGGCGTGCCGCTGCTGCGCATCGATGGGCGCAAGGCGGTCCTCACCGACGCCGGTGAAGTGCTGCTGCGCCGCTCCCGGCAATTGGTAAAAAACGCCAGCCAACTGGAAGACCTCGCCCACCATATGGAGCAGGGCTGGGAAGCCGAAGTACGCTTGGTGGTGGACGCGGCGTATCCGAACGCACGCCTGGTGCGCGCGCTCACCGCGTTCATGCCGCAAAGCCGTGGTTGCCGGGTGCGCCTGCGTGAAGAGGTGTTGTCGGGCGTTGAGGAGTTGTTGATTGAGGGCGTCGCCGACCTGGCGATCTGCGGCTTCAGCATCCCCGGTTACCTGGGCACGGAAATGAGCGACGTAGAGTTTGTCGCCGTGGCCCATCCCGAACATGCCTTGCACCGCATGCACCGCGAACTGAGCTTCCAGGACCTGGAAAGCCAGATGCAGGTGGTGATCCGCGACTCCGGCCGCCAGCAACCGCGCGACGTCGGCTGGCTCGGTGCCGAACAGCGCTGGACAGTCGGCAGCCTGGCCACCGCCGCCGCCTTTGTGGGCAGCGGCCTGGGCTTCGCCTGGTTGCCTCGGCACATGATCGAACGCGAACTCGCCGAGGGGGTGCTCAAGCAGCTACCCTTGGAACAGGGCGGCAGCCGCCACCCCACGTTCTACCTGTATTCCAACAAGGACAAACCCTTGGGGCCGGCGACGCAGATCCTCGTGGAACTGCTGCGCACCTTTGACACCGCCCCGCTGGACGCGCCTTTCGCCGCGCCCCGGCAGGCCTGAAACGGAGTTCACCGATGGCCTGGTTCGACCACGAAGGCTGCAGCCTGCACTACGAGGAATACGGCCACGGCACGCCGCTGATCCTGATCCACGGCCTGGGTTCCAGCAGCCAGGATTGGGAGTTGCAGGTTCCGGTACTGGCCAGGCATTACCGCCTGATCGTGGTGGATGTGCGTGGCCACGGGCGCTCGGATAAACCGCGCGAACGCTACAGCATCCAAGGGTTCACCCACGACGTGCTCGCCCTTATCGAGCACCTGCACCTGCCGCCGGCGCATGTGGTGGGCCTGTCGATGGGCGGCATGATCGCCTTCCAATTGGCCGTGGACGAGCCTGCGCTCGTTAGAAGCCTGTGCATCGTCAATAGCGCGCCCGAGGTCAAGGTGCGCAGTGCCGACGACTATTGGCAGTGGGCCAAGCGCTGGACCCTCGCGCGGGTGCTCAGCCTGGCCACCATCGGCAATGCGCTGGGTGAACGGCTATTCCCCAAACCGCACCAGGCCGACCTGCGCCGCAAGATGGCCGAGCGCTGGGCAAAAAACGACAAACGTGCTTATCTCGCCAGCTTTGATGCGATTGTGGGCTGGGGCGTGCAGGAACGACTTTCGAGGATAACCTGTCCAACCCTGGTCATCAGCGCCGACCACGACTACACCCCCGTGGCGCAGAAAGAAAACTATGTAAAACTGCTGCCCGATGCGCGACTGGTGGTGATCGAAGATTCCCGCCATGCCACGCCCTTGGATCAACCCGAAGTCTTTAACGCAACCCTGCTCGATTTTCTAAAGACAGTCGAAACCACTACCCAGGATCACTGACCCATGCTGAAAAAAATCGCCTTCTTTGCCGGTTCTGTTTTGTTCGCTGCTAACCTGATGGCGGCCCAGCCGGCCAAGGCGCCCCACGTATTGATCACCACCACCAACGGCGACATCGAGATCGAACTGGACCCGGTCAAGGCGCCGATCAGCACCAAGAACTTCCTGGCCTATGTCGATAAAGGCTTCTACACCAACACGATTTTCCACCGCGTGATCCCAGGCTTCATGGTCCAGGGCGGCGGCTTCACCCAGGCAATGACACAAAAACCCACTGATGCACCGATCAAGAACGAAGCCAACAACGGCCTGCATAACGTACGTGGCACCCTTTCCATGGCGCGTACCAGTGACCCGGATTCGGCCACCAGCCAGTTCTTCATCAACGTGGCCGATAATGCCTTCCTCGACCCAGGCCGTGATCGCGGTTACGCGGTATTCGCCAAAGTGGTCAAGGGCATGGACGTCGTTGATGTGATCGTCAACTCGCAGACCACCACCAAGCAGGGCATGCAGAACGTGCCAATCGATCCTGTGTACATCAAGTCGGCCAAGCGCATCGACTGAGATAGCAGGTAGTTCCGCGCGCAGCCCACAAGGCCGCGCGCGCATTTGAACAGGAGAGCCCGCGCGGCGGGCGTCAACCCTAATGCTCTATCGTCGTTTTGAACAACTGATCGATATTTTCCGCGATGCCCCTGGCGCCGCTCCTCCCGATAAAGTCCTGCCCTTCTATCTCTTCTACCTGCGCCAAGTGTGGCCGTGCTTCGCCGCGTTGCTGGTGGTGGGCCTGGTCGGCGCCCTGATCGAAGTGGCGCTGTTCAGCTACCTCAGCCGCATCATCGACCTGGCCCAGGGCACGCCACCGGCGAACTTCTTCCAGATCCACAGCACTGAGCTGATCTGGATGGCCGTGGTCGCCCTGCTCCTGCGTCCGATTTTCAACGGCCTGCATGACTTGCTGGTGCACCAGACCATCAACCCTGGCATGACCAGCCTGATCCGCTGGCAGAACCACAGCTACGTGCTCAAGCAGAGCCTGAACTTCTTCCAGAACGATTTCGCCGGGCGTATTGCCCAACGCATCATGCAAACCGGTAACTCGTTGCGTGACTCGGCGGTAGCGACGGCGGAAGCCATCTGGCACGTGTCGATCTACGCGATCACCTCCCTGGTGTTGTTTGCAGAAGCCGACTGGCGGCTGATGATTCCGTTGATCACGTGGATCATTGGTTACTGCCTGGCCTTGCGTTACTTCGTGCCGCGGGTCAAGGAACGTTCGGTGATCTCCTCCGAAGCACGCTCCAAACTCATGGGGCGTATCGTCGACGGCTACACCAACATCACCACCTTGAAACTGTTCGCCCATACGCAGAATGAGCAGGAGTACGCCAAGGAAGCGATCATCGAGCAGACCGAAAAGACCCAATTGGCCGCACGCGTGCTCACCAGCATGGATGCGGTGATCACGGTCCTGAACGGTCTGCTGATCGTCACCACCACCGGCCTTGCGTTGTGGCTGTGGACCCAGTCGCTGATTACCGTCGGCGCCATCGCCCTGGCCACAGGGTTGGTGATTCGCATCGTCAACATGTCCGGTTGGATCATGTGGGTGGTCAACGGCATTTTCGAAAACATCGGCATCGTGCAGGACGGCCTGAAAACCATCGCCCAGCCGCTGGCCGTGATCGACCGCGACAACGCCCCGCGCCTGAGCGTCCCCCATGGCGAAGTGCGCTTTGAGCAGGTGGATTTCCACTACGGCAAGAAGAGCGGGATCATTGGCGGCCTCAACCTTGAGATCAAGGCCGGTGAAAAAATCGGCCTGATCGGCCCGTCCGGTGCGGGCAAGTCGACCCTGGTCAACCTGCTGCTGCGTCTCTATGACCTGCAAGGCGGGCGCATCCTGATCGACGGCCAGAACATTGCCGAGGTCGCCCAGGAAACCCTGCGCGAGCAAATCGGCATGATCACCCAGGACACCTCGCTGCTGCACCGTTCGATCCGCGACAACTTGCTGTACGGCAAGCCGGATGCAACCGAGGAAGAGCTCTGGGCGGCGGTGCACAAGGCGCGCGCCGATGAGTTCATTCCGCTGCTGTCGGACGCCGAAGGCCGTACCGGGATGGACGCGCACGTGGGCGAGCGCGGGGTAAAACTCTCCGGCGGGCAGCGTCAACGCATTGCCATCGCCCGCGTGCTGCTCAAGGACGCGCCGATCCTGATCATGGACGAAGCCACCTCGGCGCTGGACTCGGAAGTGGAAGCCGCGATCCAGGAAAGCCTGGAGACCCTGATGCAGGGTAAGACAGTGATCGCGATTGCGCACCGCTTGTCGACCATTGCACGGATGGACCGCCTGGTGGTGCTGGAGAAAGGCCAGATTGCCGAGAGCGGCAGCCACGCCGAATTGCTGGAACACGGCGGTTTGTATGCGCGGTTATGGCAGCACCAGACCGGGGGCTTTGTCGGCATCGACTGATGCCACGGTTTTCTAAATGGGGGAGCAGGCTTGCTGTGGTGAACAGGCTTGCTGTGGTGAACAGGCTTACTGTGGTGAGCAGGCTTACTGTGGTGAGCGGGCTTGCCCCGCGCTGGGCTGCGCAGCAGCCCCAACCCCTGGCACTGCGGCCTTCCTGAAAGAATGCAGTGCCTTGGTCAGGGTCGCTTCGCAACCCAGCGCGGGGCAAGCCCGCTCACCACAAATACCACCTGCCCTTTCTTCGACGTGTCATCCACGGGTCCCTCACCGACGGACTCTGCTGCCCATCTATGCAGCAGAATCACTCGCGCGCACAGCAGGATATAGCACGCCCTTTACACCTGCCGATAAGGCAGGGCTGCCCTCGCCTCTTCGGCATACGCCACAATCCCCACCCGCTCGCGCTCTAGGAAATCCTCCACGGCGTTCTTCAACCCCGGATGGCGCAGGTAGTGCCACGAGCGCGTAATCACCGGTTCAAACCCGCGAATCAATTTGTGCTCGCCCTGTGCCCCCGCGTCGAAGCGTTGCAGGCCGTGGGCGATGGCGTAGTCCATGCCCTGGTAGAAGCAGGTTTCGAAGTGCAGGCGATCGAACTCTGCCAGGCAGCCCCAGTAGCGGCCATAGAAGCTGTCGCCGCCGATCAGGCTGAAGGCCATGGCCACCGGGCGTGTGCCTTGTTTGGCCAGCACCACGCGGATCGATTCGGGCATGCGCTCGGCCAACAGGCTGAAAAACGCGCGAGTCAGGTAAGGCGATTGGCGGCGCACGGCGTAGGTGTTGGCGTAGCAGGCGTAGACGAAATCCCACTGGGCTTCGCTCAGTTCATGGCCTTGCAGCCACTCGAAGTCGATCCCCTGCCCCGCCACTTGTTCACGCTCTTTGCGCATTTGTTTGCGCTTGCGTGAACTCAAGGCGTCGAGGAAGTCCTGGAAGTCGCGGTAGCCGCGGTTCTGCCAGTGAAACTGACACCCCAAGCGCTGCAACCAGCCCGGTTGTTGGGCCAGTGCCTCATCGGCCAGGTCATCGGTGAAGTTGATGTGGGCACTGGAGAGCCCTTCGATTTCCAGGTAACCCGGCAGGCTTTTGAGCAGCTCGAAACCGTCCTCGGCACGGGCCGCCAACAGGCGTGGGCCACCCACGGGACTGAACGGCACCGCCGTCAGCAGCTTGGGGTAGTAATCGATACCGGCCCGCTCACAGGCATCGGCCCAACCGTGATCAAACACGTACTCGCCGTAGGAATGCCACTTGCGATAACTGGGTAACGCCGCCACCAGTCGATCGCCCTCCCAATGCAACAGATGCTCCGGTTGCCAGCCCGATTGCGGACCCAGGCTGGCGCTGTCTTCCAACGCGCTCAGGAACGCATGGCGCACGAACGGCTGGCCCTGTGGCACCAGCGAATCCCAGGCTTGCGGAGCGATTTCGGACAGGCTGTCCAGGCGTTGCAACGGCATCGGCATCCTCACTACTTCAGGGCGTGAAAGCTTGGCGAGTATCGCTGATCGCCGGCCTTCGCACACCCCTGATTCGCGCGACAAGGCTCTAAACCAATAGTTCCGAAGATGAATAATTTGTCATGTAGATGACATCACTTAGCCACTGCGGCGTCATAAACGATCGTGATACTGACGCCTGTTTTTAGAGCGCCTGGTTCTATCAGGTGGTTATGTGTTCCGTCCGTCATCGGTCGGTTGTGTCCTGGATGGTTTGCCATCCCTCCTCACTTTCGGAGATTGATATGCGTCTTGCTTCCACTAAAACTGCGGCGGTCCTGTGCGGCGGCCTGTTACTGGCCCTGAGCGTTCCGGCCAGCGCTGCAGTCGACGCTAAATTGCTCGACATGCTCAAGGCCAACGGCCAGATCACCGCTGCGCAGTACACTGAACTGCAAAGCGAATTGGCCAAAGACCAGAAAGAACAGCAGATCGCACGGCAAGCTCAACAAGAGACCAACGAACAGATCGCGGCCACCGCGAAAAAAACCAACGAGCTGAGCAGCTTCGACCAGAAGCTGGCCTGGGCCGCCAAGACTCAGTTCAAGGGTGATGTGCGCATGCGCCACGAGACCATCAAGGTCGAAGGCGAAAATGGCGTCACCCGCGCCGGCGTCACCGGCCGTGACAAAGATCGCGAACGGATCCGCGCGCGCCTCGGCGCCTACACCGAGATCAACCCGCAGGTGGACACCGGTATTCGTATCGCCACCGGCGGCGGCAGCGATGCGCGCTCCACCAACCAGGACCTGGACGGCTACTTCGATAAAAAATCGATCTGGCTGGACCTCGGCTACATCGACTACCACCCCGACCAGATCAAGAACCTGCACATCATTGGCGGCAAAATGCTGCAGCCGTGGGTCAACATGGGCGACGTGATTTGGGATAGCGACATCAACCCCGAAGGCCTGGCAGTCACCTACAAGTACCCACTGGGTGGCAGCGCCGAGCTGTTCGGCAGCCTGGGTAACTACAACCTCAAGGACAACGTGGACGGCGACGGCGTGCAGTACCGCCACGACCTGCGCCTGACCACCGGCCAGTTGGGCACCCGTTTCTCGGTGACCGACAACCTGAAAGTGACCCTGGGCGGCAGCATCTACGCCTACCAGAACGACGAAGACAGCCGTGCCTCCGGGACCAGCACCCCGAACGTACTGGCGACCAACGGCAACACGCCAAACGGCGAGTTCCGCCTGTATGAAGGTTTCAGCCAAGTCGATATCGGCGGCCTGGCAGTGCCTCTGGCGTTCTACGGCCAGTACGTAAAAAACAACGACGCTATCGACGATGCCGACACTGCCTGGTTGTTGGGTGCCAAGTCCAAGGTGTTCGGCTTCAACCTGGACTACAACTATCGCGACGTAGAGAAAAACGCCGTGGTGGGTGCCTTTACCGACTCGGACTTCGGCGGCGGCTTCACCGGCTCCCGTGGCCACAAGTTCAAAGTCGGCTATGACATCGACAAGAACTTCGCCATCGGCGCCACCTACTTCCTGACCAAGACCGACACCTACAGCCGCACACTCGTGGACCGTAGCGCGAAAGCCAACACCTTCCAGCTGGACGCAGAAGCCAAGTTCTAACTGCACGCGTCATAAGCCTTGGGCCAGGACGGCCCGAGGTGGCTCTACAGCCTGGCGTGGGTGGATCGGTCCCCATCATCCGTCCGATTCAACCACGCGAGCCTGCTTATTCCCCGCCTTTGTGATCCTTGAGCCGCTCGGCAGCCAGCCGCTGCGCCAGGGCATCCACACCCTCTACCGGCTCATCCGGCATGATCTTCAGCGTCGCCTGCAGCAGGCGCATCTGGCGGATAAACCGACGGCAGTTCGGGCAGAACATCAAGTGATGACGCACCAGCAGACGCTCGCGAAAGGTCAATTGCCCATCGAGGTAGTCACTGGAACGTGCCACTTGCTCTTTACAGGTCAACATTCGCCCGTTTCCTCAAAATGCTCCACCGAGGCGAAGACTTTAAGCCGCGCCCGATGCAACAGCACCCGGACATTGGAGAGCGACAGCGTCAGAAGATTACAGATCTCTTCCAGCTCCAGGCCCTGGCGCTCACGCAGCACCAGCACGCTGCTCTGCAACTCCGACAGGCTCAGCAACGTATGCTCCAGGCATTTGCGCAGTTCATCTTCGGTCAGCAGCGCTTCCGGGGTGTCTTGATGCCAGGCGTAGGGGGCGACGGCCCAGTGGCCATCGTCCGGGGAAAAGCGCTCGTCACCGATGGTGCCATGGGGCGAAGGCAAATCGTCGAGCAACACCTCACGACGGTTCTGCTTGTAGCGGCCCTTGGCGGCGTTGGCGGTGATGGTCAGCAGCCAGGTCTTGAGGCTGGAGCGCCCTTCGAACTTGGCCAGGTTACGTACCACCGACAGCCAGGCGTCCTGCACGACTTCGTCGGCGTGGCGCTGGCCGACGATGGCATAGGCCACCGCCCGCATGGCGCTCTGGTAGGTGGTGACCAATTCCTTGTAGGCCCGCTGCTCACCCTTGAGCAGGCGTTCAAGCAGGTGCGCGTCGTCCGCTGCTGCCATGTCTACCTCGATTCCACCGTGGAAACCCGATTCCTGTGGGAGCTGGCTTGCCTGCGATGCAGACACCTTGGTGTATCAGTCACACCGCAGTGATGCTATCGCAGGCAAGCCTGCTCCCACATTTGACCGAGTTCGACCGACCAATCAGCGCTTGCGCAGGATCACGCTGCCGATCGAATAGCCCGCACCAAACGAACTGAGCACTGCCACGGAGCCCTTGGGCAAATCATCCTGGTAGGTGTGAAACGCAATCACCGAACCCGCCGAGCTGGTATTGGCGTAGGTATCGAGGATCACCGGCGCTTCTTCCACCGAGGCTTCGCGGCCCAGCAGTTTTTTCACGATCAGGTGGTTCATGCTCAGGTTGGCCTGGTGCAGCCAGAAGCGCTTCACATCGGCCACGTTCAACTGGTTCTCTTCCAAGTGCACGCCGATCAACTCCGCCACCATCGGGCATACGTCACGGAACACCTTGCGGCCTTCCTGCACGAACAGCTTGTCCGGCGCGCCGACGCCCTCTTCCTCGGCGCGGTTGAGAAAGCCGAAGTTGTTGCGGATGTTATTGGAGAACTTGGTCAGCAACTTGGTGCTCACCACGTCGAACTGATGCTCGGAGGTCGCCAGGTCGGCGCGCTCCAGCACCACGGCAGTGGCCGCATCACCAAAGATGAAGTGGCTGTCACGGTCGCGGAAGTTCAGATGCCCGGTGCAGACTTCCGGGTTGACCATCAGGATCGCCCGCGCCTGGCCCAATTGGATGCTATTGGCGGCGTTCTGGATGCCGAAGGTGGCCGAAGAACAGGCCACGTTCATGTCAAAGCCAAACCCTTCGATGCCCAAGGCTTCCTGGACTTCAATGGCGATGGCCGGGTAAGCGCGTTGCAGGTTGGAGCAGGCGACGATCACACCGTCGATGTCGGCGGCAGTCTTGCCGGCGCGTTGCAGGGCTTGCTCGGCGGCGCCGACGGCCATCTGGCAGAGCACCGACCACTCGTCGTTGCTGCGCTCGGGCAGGCGCGGGGCCATGCGCTGCGGGTCGAGAATGCCGTCTTTGTCCATCACGAAGCGACTCTTGATGCCCGAGGCTTTCTCGATGAAGGCCGCGCTGGATTCGGTCAGCGGCTGCACGTCACCGCGCTCGATGGCGGCGGCGTTATCGCTGTTGAACTGATGCACGTAAGCATTGAAAGACTGCACCAGCTCTTCGTTGGAGATGCTGTTGGCCGGGGTGTACAGGCCAGTGCCGCTGATGACGACGTTATGCACGGTCGTTCCTCTAAATCTGTCAGGCAGAAGATATTGGTACCGTCGTACCAAACTGTAAGTAGTCCAATGCCGCCCAGCGGACATCAAACTGGCGTCGCTTTATTCCATCGCGCCGCAGCCCTTCACGACGATCCCGGCATTTATAACCGCGAAGTTTGCCACAAACCTCGAAATTTGGCGCTATCTGTGGGAGGGGGCTTGCCCCCGATAGCGGTGGGCCAGTCAACACATCCTTTACTGACAGACCGCAATCGGGGGCAAGCCCCCTCCCACACTGGACCTGTATTGCCCTGGAAACCGTGTAAATATCAGGCTTCGACCAGACTCCAGTGTTTGCTCAGACGCTTGTCGGAAATCGGCACCTTGGTGCCCAACTGCTGGCCAAACAACGAGACCCGATATTCTTCCAACCACCAGCGGTAAAGCTCCAGCTGGGGATCGCGCTTGCCTTCCTGGGTGTGCTTTTTCAGGCGGTTTTCGTACTGCGTCCACAGCCCGCCCAGCTCGCTGCTCCATACCCGGTCTTTTTGCACCTGGCTCGGCAGTTTCTCCAGGCGTAACTCGATGGCCTTGAGGTAACGCGGCAACTCCTTGAACCACTGCGCCGGGGTTTCCCGCACAAAACCGGGATACACCAGGTTGCTCAGTTGCTGCTTGATATCGTTCAGGGCCACGGCCTGGGCCAGGTCGATCTTGCCTTTGAAGCGTTTTTGCAGGCTGTGCCAGAGTTTCAGCACCTCCAGGGTCAGGCGCGCCAAACGCTCGGCGTGTTCGGTCCAGCTGCCGCGCTTACGCTCGGCCAAGGCCGCCAAACCGGCGCCATCACGCGGCAGGCTGGCTTCGCCTTCGAGTACGCAGGTGTCGAGGCTGGCCAATAGGATGTCTTCCACCAGCGCATCGATGCGCCCCAGTTCGCGGTACATCAGCCCCAATTCGGTCAGACCCGGCAATTTGCCACGCAGGAACTTCGCCGGTTCCGCCAGTTGCTGCATCAGCAAGCGTTGTAAGGCGCGGCGATGCTGGAATTCAGCCTCGGCGGCGGTGGAGAAGCGCCCTTCCTTGACCGTGCCGTTGTCTTCCACCAGTGCTGGGTACACCGTCATCGACAGCCCGGCGATCTTCTGCTGAGTCTTTTCCGCCACCGCCGCAAACACTTTGGCCTCGACCGGCTGCTGGCTTTTCGCGGTTTGCGGCACGGCCAACGCGGCCTGGCTGGCCTCGGCGAAGCGCGCCGTCAGTTCAGCCAGGTCGCGGCCTTCGCCGAGGAACTTGCCCTCGCCGTCGACCACTTCCAGGTTCATCTTCAGGTGGTTTTCGACCTGCTGCGCGGCTTCGGCCCAGGCTTCATCACTGACCCGCGCGCCCGTCATGCGCAGCAATTCACGGCCCAGCGCCTGGGGCAACGAGCCCTGGCCGAACTCGATCCGTTGCAGGGCGGCCTTGACGAAGTCCGGCACCGGCACGAAATTCTTGCGCAGCGCCTTGGGCAGGTTGCGCACCAGGGCGATGCATTTGGCTTCGATCACCCCCGGCACCAGCCACTCCAGGCGCTCCGGCGGCAGGGCCGGCAGCAACGGAGCCGGCACGCGCAGGGTCACGCCGTCACGCGGGTGGTTGGGTTCGAAGTGGTAACTCAAGGCCAGTTCCAGGTCGCCCAGGTGCAGGGTGTCCGGGTAATGCGCGGCGGTGACTTCACTGGCTTCGCGGGCCAGCACATCTTCCTCGCGCATGATCAGCAGTTGCGGGTCTTTCTGGCTGTTGACCTTGTACCAACTGTCGAAGGTCGCGGTCTGGTGAATCTCCGCCGGCAAGCGCGCATCGTAGAAGGCGAACAGGGTTTCTTCATCCGCCAGGATGTCGCGACGACGCGCCTTGGCTTCGAGTTCGTCGAGCTGTTCCAGCAACTGCTGGTTGGCCGTGAGGCATTTGGCTCGCGACTGGATCTCGCCACGCACCAGGCCTTCACGGATAAACAGCTCGCGGGACACCACCGGGTCAATCGGCCCGTAATGCACCGGCCGGCGCCCGACCACAATCAGGCCGAACAGGGTGATCTGCTCAAAGGCCACGACTTGGCCGCGCTTCTTCTCCCAGTGCGGTTCGAAGTGGTTTTTCTTGATCAGGTGCCCGGCCAGCGGCTCGATCCAGTCCGCGTCGATCTTGGCGACCATGCGCGCATACAGCTTGGTGGTTTCCACCAGTTCGGCAGTCATCAACCATTGCGGGCGCTTTTTGCCGATGCCCGAGGACGGGTGAATCCAGAAACGCCGCTGACGTGCGCCGAGGTAATCGCCGTCTTCGGTCTTCTGGCCGATCTGGCTGAGCAGGCCGGACAGCACCGCCTTGTGCAGTTTCGGGAAGTCGGCCGGCTCTTTGTTGACGGTCAGCTGCATGTCGCGGCAAATCAGGCTCAACTGGCGATGGGAGTCGCGCCACTCGCGCAGGCGCAGGTAGTTGAGGAAATTCTTGCGACACCAGTTACGCAACGGGCTGGCGGTCAGTTCCTGGCGTTGCTCTTCAAAGCCGCGCCACAGATTGACCAGCCCGGCGAAGTCCGAATCCGGGTCTTTCCACTGTGCGTGGGCCTGGTCGGCGGCCTGTTGACGCTCCGGCGGCCGCTCGCGCGGGTCCTGGATCGACATGGCGCTGGCGACGATCAGCACTTCCTGCAAACTGCCGAGCTTGGCGGCTTCGAGCAACATGCGGCCCATGCGCGGGTCGACCGGCAGGCGCGCCAGCTGACGGCCCAACGGGGTGAGCTGGCTGTTACGGTCCACTGCCGAAAGCTCTTGCAGCAGGTTGAAACCGTCACTGATGGCCTTGCCGTCCGGCGGTTCGATAAACGGGAAATCGGTGATTTCGCCGAGGCGCAGGTGCAGCATCTGCAGGATCACGGCGGCGAGGTTGGTGCGCAGGATCTCAGGGTCGGTAAATTCCGGACGGCCGATAAAGTCTTCTTCGCTGTACAAGCGAATGCAGATGCCGGGCTCGACCCGACCGCAACGGCCTTTACGCTGGTTGGCGCTGGCCTGGGAAATCGCTTCGATCGGCAGGCGCTGCACCTTGGCGCGGTAACTGTAGCGGCTGATGCGTGCGGTACCGCTGTCGATCACATAACGAATGCCCGGCACGGTCAGCGAGGTTTCCGCGACGTTGGTCGCCAGCACCACGCGCCGGCCCGGATGAGACTGGAAGATGCGCTGCTGTTCGGCCGGCGACAGGCGCGCGTACAACGGCAGGATTTCGGTGTGCTTGAGCTGGGCCTTGCGCAACATGTCGGCAGCGTCGCGAATCTCGCGCTCCCCCGGCAGGAACACCAGCACATCGCCGGGGCTGCGCCGCTCGCTGCGCTCATAAGCGGCGATTTCGTCGAGGGTCGCGAGGATCGCCTGATCGACCGTCAAGTCGTCTTCGACACGGTTGCCCTCCTCGTCCTGTTCCAGGGTCAGCGGGCGATACCAGGTGTCCACCGGGAAGGTGCGGCCCGACACCTCGACAATCGGCGCATCGTCGAAGTGCTTGGAAAAACGCTCCAGGTCGATGGTCGCCGAGGTGATGATGACCTTCAGGTCCGGGCGGCGCGGCAGCAGGGTCTTCAGGTAACCCAGCAGGAAGTCGATGTTCAGGCTGCGTTCGTGGGCTTCGTCGACGATGATTGTGTCGTAGCGTTCGAGGTAACGGTCGTTCTGGGTTTCCGCCAGCAGGATGCCGTCGGTCATCAGCTTGATCAGGGTATTGGAATCACTTTGGTCTTCAAACCGGACTTGATAGCCGACCAGCGCGCCAAGCGGCGTGGCGAGTTCTTCAGCGACGCGGCTGGCGACACTGCGCGCGGCGATCCGGCGCGGCTGGGTGTGGCCGATCAAACCGAACTGGCCACGACCGATCTCCAGGCAGATCTTCGGCAGCTGGGTGGTTTTACCCGAACCGGTTTCACCGGCAATGATCAGCACCTGATGCTTGAGCAGCGCGTCCTTGATTTCATCGCGCTTGGCCGCAATCGGCAGGCTGTCGTCATAGCGGATCACCGGCAGGCTGGCGCGCCGCGCCGTGACCTGCGCGCAGGACGCCTGCATGCGCGCCACCCACTGCGCCAGCTTTTCCTCGTCGGGTTTCTTGCGCAGCTCAAGCAACTGCCGGCGCAAGCGGTGGCGGTCGGCGAGCATGGCGTGGTCGAGGGTTTTGAGCAGTTGGTCGATAGTGGGTGCTTGGTCAGTCATCAGGTACGCAAAGGTCTTCTAGTGAGGCAGGTGAGCCTGCGGTGACGTGATCGTGGGTGGCAATTGTCGCAGATTTCAGTCGCTGTGAACGAGGCAAGCCATTTCAAAGCCGCAAAACCACCGCTTCATACAAGGGTGGCAGGCTGTTTGAGCCTGACGGGAACATCCCAACCCACACCCTTACATGACTTTTCGCACGCAACCATCAGGGTTTTCTATATGGCTTGCCCATGACCCGGCGCGCTCTACTGCGGCACGCAAAAAACGCCTCCCTTCATGCCCAACGCTGCCCGCACCGGAAAAACGTCATGCCAAGCCCAACAGATAATTTGCCCCCCCTCTCAACGACATGGACCTCGCATGCGGCCCCCATGTACACGGAGCAGGATCCTGCCTTGGAGCCGCGCGCACGTGCTGCCCAGACCTACGTCGATACGTTGGGCATGTACGCCGAAGATACGCATCCGGATTCGGTCAGGCAGCTCGAATCTCGACGGCCGTCGTCTCTTGCGCCGACTTACTGGCAAGCCATGGGCAGGGACAGCCCCCTGCCTGAACAGGTTGGAAACACCCCCTCCATCGACGAGGATCCAGTGAGTTTTTCACCCAGCCTATCAGGCAGGGCGCTGGCGCAGGCGGTGAAGCATGTGGACCGCCTCAACCATGTGCTCGAACAGGCCGAGCAATTAGGCACGCTGTTGCTGGAGCGTGATCAGCAGGGCGGAACGTCCATCGACTTACAAACCGTGGTGACGCTTTGTCGCAAGTTGGATCAGCTCAGGTCTGCCTGGGCCGCTGGCGCATTTGCGGGGTCATCACGGATAGGCACGCAATTGGCCAATCATTGCGCTCCCGTCCCGCGAACACTGCAGGAGGACGCTTTGAAAGCATTGATAAACAACCTGTGGGATGTTGCAAAAACGGAGTACCGGGATAAGTACCTGACCGACCCACTGAACGCAGACCACATTCTGGTAGACGTCTACAGGTTGGTTGAAGGCCTGAAAAATTCTCGAATCTGAAGCCATCACCCGGAGAAGCCCCTGTGATCAGACCCACACCGTTTTCACCCCCCGAGTCCGGCGCCACCCTGGGCCGGCTGGTACAACAAACCCACTTTATCCAGGGCGCCGTGGTTAAAAGCCTGGTCGATCAAGGGCACAGTCACCTGCTCGGGAACACCCGCAACCTCGAACACGCATTGCTTCGCCCCATCAGTCGAATGCCGGAAAGTGCGCCACAGGAAAAAGGGCATCAACTTCAAGCCTGGATGCACGTTTCAAGGCTCGACGCGGCGCTTGAGGCCTTCGACCAGGAAAGCCGCAAACGCTTTGCCCTGCAACCGGATGCAAACACACCCCTGCAAGCACTTGCGCAACGCAATGAGCAACTGGCAACCCGCATGGAAGCACGCAACGCCCTGCTGGATCGACGCGCCGCATGGGCGGCCGCCACCCCTCCAGCGTCCAGTGAGTTGGACCCGATCACCCTCCACGTCCTGCTACCTGCACCGCTGAACAGCAGGTTGACCGCGCAAGACCTGAAACAGGCCGTCAAACACGTCAACGCCCTGGATAAGGAGACGGGCCTGCTGGATGCTCACATCAAGCAACAACCGCACCCGTTGTCTCAAGTCGAAGAAGAGATCTTTATCAAGCAACGTAACGCCCTGACCGAATACCGCAACGCCTGGGCAACGGGGCGCCTGAAAGGCAGCAGTCAATTCACCACCACCGTTGGCCTCACCCCGGAGCGTAAACGCTTGGAGCAGAATCTTGAGCGCAACCATCAATCGGCACCGGTGGAACTGACACTCCACCGACTGGAGCGCACGCTCGAAACCGCCCACCGCAACGGCGTGGGAGAAAAACTGTCGCCACAAGCGGTGAACGCGGCGCGCAATGCCCTGGCGAATTTACGCGATGCCTGGCGTAACGGCAGGCTTGATGGCAGTTCGGAGGCAGGCATGGACCCCATGCTGATTTTAACCTCGCCGAATAATCAGCGAATCAAACTGGAGCTGGCGGTTATCGAACATGCCTTTGTGCAACTGAACACCGTTCCCCGCACGGAGCAAGCCGGCAGCGCCAAGGATCGCCAGGCGTTCAAAGCGTTGATTCAGTCGGCCAACAACACCCATGTCAAACATGCCGCCATCCGTCAGCTTAAAGACGACAACAAACAGCGGGCGCTGATTGCTGAACTGAATACCGATCTGCACACCCTCTACACCGACCTCAGAAGCCACCTGGCCATTCACCACATAACCACGTCCCTTCCCTAACGTTGCCGGGATGAACCCAGGTAGGCAAAAGACTTATGGGGCTACTCCACAGAGATTCTGACTACAAAAAATGACCAGTTCATCCGACGGTTGAAAAGCAAAAGTCCGATTTTCCGTAAGCGCTGGCCGGCGCCCAATAAGTCATCCAGAGAGGTCTGGACAACCAGGATATTCCAACCTGATACGGAGGCTTTATGCCCATCGACGCCCCTGTTTCCTCCCCCAACCTGCCGAGCTATTCAGCTGCCATGCAGGCTCAACCGCGCTCGCACGAGTCGCAGCCCCCTCCCAGATACGAGTTCCCTCCGGCCTATACACAGCAGCCATCGTCTTCGCCCGACAACCGGGAGTCGTCGGAACCTGCAACCAACCTGACGGCGACCAGGATCGCGAACTTCCACGCGATAAGCCGCGCCATTCGGGGAACGAACTTCATGGACAGCCCTTAATACAGCGGTTAAGCCCCATTCAACACGTTACTGTGACTTAAGGATTTCGTATGCCATTACCCATCGACCGCTATGCCAACAGCAGCGCCAACAATTACTCAGACCGATACGCCACCAAGCATCAGGACGTTGCGCCTCAACCCCATTCGACACAAAGCTCTTGGATGCAAGGTTCAAGCAACACTGGCGCATCGGCGCCGCTGCTGGATAAACAGCCCTACTCCGCCATGAGCCCCTCCAGGCAAAAAGAACTCGATCAACTGAAAAAGACCAAGGACGCACTGGAAAAACTCCCCGTCGACTTCCCGACACCCGCGCTTCCAAAAACGTCCTACCAACCCCCTATCAATCTGTTGGAACAACGGATCAAAAAGCTTGAGGTCAGCCCCGGAAGCAAAAACCCGATCAACCAATTCAACGATTACCGGGAGAACAAAAAAACCGATAAGGCATTCAATAAAGAAATGGGGTCCCTCTACAAGCAAGCCCGGGACGTACAGACCCGTGGCTCCAACCCTACTGACAGAAACCGCGCCTCCAACGTAACAGACACATTGACTACGCTGGGCAAGGGCCAACCCTGGCTCAAAGACATCCGCAAAGAAAATCGCAAAGAAGGCGCCTAGCGTTCATCGTCATTGGCGACCATCGACCGTCAACCCTGGCTGACTGCAGCACACCCGCCGTCAGCCAGTGGGCAATGCCCTCCGCGATCACGTCGACAGCCCCCCTTCATCCTGCGGGTCCTTGCGCCGATACGGAAACACATCAATGACCTTCCCCGCCCGAATCGCGGCCTGCAGGCCCTTCCAGTAATCGGCGTTGTACAACTCGCCATGCAGCTCATCGAACAGCTTGCGTTGGCCGGCGTCGGCGAACAGGAACGGCGGGAACTCCTCGGGGAACACATCCAGCGGGCCGATGGAATACCAGGGCTCGGAGGCCATTTCATCCTCGGGGGTGCGCGGTGCGGGGATGTGACGGAAGTTGGCTTCGGTGAGAAAGCAGATTTCATCGTAGTCGTAGAACACCACGCGGCCGTGACGGGTGACGCCGAAGTTCTTCAGCAGCATGTCACCGGGGAAAATATTCGCCGCCGCCAGTTGCTTGATCGCCAAGCCGTAGTCTTCCAGGGCTTCGCGCACTTGGGCGGGGTTGGCGTTGTCGAGGTAGAGGTTGAGCGGGGTCATGCGCCGCTCGGTCCAGCAGTGACGGATAAGCACGGTATCGCCTTCCACTTCGACGGTGCCGGCGGCCACTTCCAACAGCTCGGCTAGGCACTGCGGTTCAAACTTGCTCAGGGGAAAACGGAAGTCGGCGAACTCCTGGGTATCGGCCATGCGCCCAACGCGGTCGACGCTTTTGACCAGGCGGTATTTCTCGATCACCGTGGCGCGGTTGACGTTTTTCGACGGCGAAAAGCGGTCCTTGATGATCTTGAACACCGTGTTGAAGCCCGGCAGGGTGAATACGCTCATGACCATGCCGCGCACACCGGGGGCCATGATGAACTGATCGTCGGTGGTCGCCAGGTGGTTGATCAGCGCGCGGTAGAACTCCGACTTGCCGTGCTTGTAGAAACCAATCGAGGTGTACAGCTCGGCAATATGCTTGCCCGGCAAAATGCGCTTGAGAAAGCCAATGAACTCCGCCGGTACCGGCACGTCGACCATGAAGTAGGAACGGGTGAACGAGAAGATGATCGACACTTCGGCTTCGTCGGTGATCAGCGCATCGATCTGGATGCCCTGGCCTTCGCGGTGCAGCAGCGGGATGACCAGCGGCCATTGTTCGTCGCGGGTGTAGATGCGTCCTACAAGGTAGGCGCCTTTATTGCGGTAGAGCACCGAAGAAAACAGCTCGACCTTGAGGTCCGGGTCCTTGCACACCCAGTCCGGCAGGTTTTCCCGCAGCTGGACTTCGAGGCGGCGCAGGTCGGCTACCAGGTCCGCATAGGGTTCGCTGAAGCGGTAGTCGGCAAACACCTGCGCGAGCATCTGCGGGATGTTCCCGGCGGGCGTGTAGGTGCGCGTCTGCGCGGCCCGTGCCCGGCGCAGGCTGGGCCGCGTGGTGTGGATAAACATGCAACCGTCGCTGATCAGGTCGTGGCTGAACAGGCCGCAGAAGATCGAGTTGTACCAGGTTTCGGACAGCTCATCGTCGAAGCGCAGGTCGATCAGGCCGATGTAGGCGCTTTTCACCACGGGCCACGCATCAATGTCGAGCAATGTGGCGTCATCGAAGTGCTCATGCAGACGCGCGGTCACTTCATTGACCTTCTCTTCATAGAGGTTGATCCGCGCCGCTGATGCGGCCTGGGCTAGTTGCCACTGGGCCTTTTCAAAACGCTCGCGGGCGCCATCGGTGATCTGGCGGAAGTGTTCACGGTAATCGTCGAAGCCATCGAGGATCATCTGGGCGATAGCGCGGGCGGAAGGCGACATGCGGGAAACCTCGACGAGCATCTGGAGCCCCTGAGCTTAGCCAGTGTACGGAAACAGGAGAAGGGTCATTTTTTTCGCCAGCTTGTACAAGTTCGTTAATTTCGTACATTTATTTGCAATTTTTAAATTCGACCATCCGGTCAATAAATACACCTGTGAGTTATCGCGAGTTTTACCTGCACGCCTGCAACCCTGGGGCTTGGAAGGTTGAGGCAGGCAAAGGGCCCGCCGCGCTGGTCTTGATGAACCTCTTAGAGCGTTGGATCCAACTAAGGGAAACCCTGATTACTACCTTGATGGCACTTTGATATACAGCGCGCCCTCTCCCACCCTAACAAGGTCAGAAGACCGATCCGGGAACAGGTTCTAATCGCCTAAGGAGCATTGAGATGTCATTGAGGAACATGAAGATCGGTCTGCGTGCCAGTCTGAGTTTTGCGGTTTTGGCCAGCTTGCTGGTAATTGTCGGGATGTTCGGCCTGGGCCAGATGGCCAAGCTGCGGCAAAGTGCGCTGGTCATCGAACAGTCATGGATGCCGAGCATCGAGAACATCCACGACAGCGCGGCCTATGTGGCCAGCATCCGCCTGGAGGCGCTGCGCTTGGCGACCACCGACGAATCACGGGTGCGCGATACCAGCAAAGCCCTCCTCACCCGCCATCGCGGCGAACTGCAAGGGCTGCTGGACCGCCAGGAAACAATGCTGAGCAGTGATGGCGAGCGCGAGCTGCTGAATAAGTTGAAAGCCAATGTGGCCACCTACCTCAGCATCGTGACCCAGATGGTCGCCCTGGTGGACAAGGATCAACAGCAAGACGCCATCGACCTGCTCACCAGCCGCCTCGCCCCCCAGGGCACAGTGCTCAACCAGAGCCTGGAAGACCTGATCGTGTTCAACCAGAACGGCGTCGAGGCCGCGGCAGATGCAGCGGCGCAGATGTACGCCAGTGCGCAGTGGATTGTCGGCCTGATCATCGTCGTCGCACTGATCGCCACCTTGCTGCTGGCGTGGCTGCTGACCCGTAGCATCACCGCCCCGCTCGGCCAGGCACTGAACGTGGCACGCACCATTGCCGGCGGCGACCTGAGCCAGCCGATCGCCGTCAGCGGCAAGGACGAACCCGCCCAGTTGCTCACCGCCCTGGCCACCATGCAGTCGCAGCTGCAAGGCACCATCCGCGGCATCAGCGAGTCGGCGCAACAACTGGCGTCGGCTGCCGAAGAGATGAGTTCGGTGATGGAACAAAGCACCCGTGGCCTGCAGGCGCAGAACGATGAGATCGAACAGGCGGCCACGGCCGTCACCGAAATGAGCGCGGCGGTGGACGAAGTCGCCGGCAATGCGGTGTCCAGCGCCGAGGCGTCCCAGGCTTCCGACGAGGACAGCAAGCACGGTCACTACCAGATCAGCGAAACCATCAGCTCGATCCAGAACCTGGTGGACGAAGTGCTCGGTGCGTCGAACAAGGCCGAAGGCCTGGCGGTGCAGGCCCAGGACATCAGCAAGGTGCTGGAAGTGATCCGCGGCATCGCCGGGCAAACCAACCTGCTGGCGCTCAACGCGGCGATTGAAGCCGCCCGCGCGGGTGAGGCCGGGCGTGGTTTTGCGGTGGTGGCGGATGAGGTGCGCTCCCTGGCGCAACGCACCCAGGACTCCACCGAAGAAATCGAGCAGATGATCGTCGGTATCCAGCGCGGCACCCAAGACACCGTCGAAGCCCTCAACAGCAGCGCCGATCACGCCGGCCAAACTCTGCAACGCGCCAACAGCGCCGGCAGCGCGCTGGAAAAAATCACCGCCGCCATCTCGCAGATCAGCCAGCGCAACCTGGTGATCGCCAGCGCCGCCGAGCAGCAGGCGCTGGTGGCGCGCGACGTCGACCGCAGCCTGGTCAACATCCGCGACCTGTCTACCCAGACCGCCGCCGGCGCCACCCAGACTTCGGCAGCCAGTCAGGAGTTGTCGCGCTTGGCGGTGGATTTGAATGGGTTGGTGACGCGGTTTGTCCTGTAATCAATGAAAGCGGCGTGCAACACTCGCCGCCTTATTGATAGGGGAGTTTTCCGTGAGACCTGTGGACACCTTGTACTTGCTGGGGCTCGCCGCCATTTGGGGGGCGAGCTTCCTGTTCATGCGCATCATCGCGCCGGAGATCGGCACGCTACCGACGGCGTTTTTCCGCGTGTCGATTGCCGCCGCCGGGTTGCTGGTGATCCTGGCGGCCATGCGGGTGAAATGGGACTTCCAGGGCAAGTTCAAGACGGTGTTGCTCTTGGGGGTGATCAACTCCGGAATCCCGGCGACGATGTATTCGGTGGCCGCCCAAGTGCTGCCGGCGGGTTACTCGGCGATTTTCAACGCCACCACGCCGTTGATGGGCGTATTGATCGGCGGGCTGTTTTTCAGCGAGCGCCTGACCCCGTCGAAAGTCGCCGGCGTCTGCCTGGGCCTGTTGGGCGTGGGCGTGCTGACCCGCGCGGGGCCCGTGGCGTTTGACCTGGAATTGCTGATGGGCGCGCTCGCGTGTTTGCTGGCGACCACCTGTTACGGCTTTGCCGGGTTCCTCGCACGGCGCTGGTTGGATCAGCGCGGAGGGCTGGACAGCCGCCTCTCTGCCCTGGGCAGCATGCTCGGCGCCACCTTGTTCCTGTTACCGTTCTTCGCTTACAGCGCCGTCAGCCAGCCGCCCGCCAGTTGGGGTGGGTGGCAGGTGTGGTTGTCGCTGCTGGGGTTGGGCCTGGTGTGCACGGCGTTTGCCTACATCCTGTACTTCCGCCTGCTGACCGCCATCGGGCCGGTGAAGTCGATGACCGTGACCTTCATGATCCCGCCGTTCGGCGTGCTGTGGGGCGCGTTGCTGCTGGATGAGCCGTTGTCGATGGCGCACCTGTATGGCGGGGTATTGATCGCGGGAGCGTTGTGGTTGGTGTTACGTCCGAAGAAACTGTCAGCGCGTTTGGGGTGAGCGGGCTTGCCGGAGTTTTCATGTGGCCCCCTGGGACGGCTCGCTATAATGCCGCCCAGATTTTTCCAAGGACTCCCCATGATCGCATTGCCCTGGCTGTACCTGGCGCTTCTTTCCATCGGCTATCTGCTGGCCTTGATCTACGGGCAACTGGGGATCCTGGCGGGCGTGTCCATCGCGCTGCTGCTGATCGCCGGCTACGCGGTCCGCCAGCAACGTACGCCCTGGGCGCGCTACCTCGGCCACGGACTGTTTATCGTACTGGCCCTGAGCCTGGCGATGCATTGGCTGCCGGGTTTCTACAATGGGCGTGGCATTGCCCCGCAGCGTTTCACCGACGATGCCGTGCCCTTCTCGATGTACTTGAACCAGGACAAGCCGCTGATTGGCTTCTGGCTGTTGCTGGCCTGCCCGTGGATCGTGGCGCGGCGCTCGCTGCGCCTGTCGATCTGCGTGGCCGCCCTGGCCCTGACCCTCACCGCCATCGCCGCGCTGGGCGGCGCCACCTTGCTGGGTGTGATCAGTTGGGCGCCGAAATGGCCGGAACAGGCGTGGCTGTGGGTCCTCAATAACCTGCTATTGGTGACCCTGGTGGAAGAGGCCTTGTTCCGGGGCTATGTACAGGGCGGCTTGAGCCGACGCTTCAAACACCTGCCTTACGGCGAGAACCTCGCCTTGTTGCTGGCATCGCTCGTGTTCGGCCTGGTGCACATCGGGGCGGGCTGGCACTGGGTGCTGCTGGCGAGCATCGCCGGCGTGGGGTATGGCTTGGCTTATCGCTTTGGTGGCCTGGGCGCGGCGGTTGCCACGCACTTTGGTTTGAATCTGCTTCACTTCGGGTTGTTTACCTACCCGATGCTGGCCGGGTGATTGTTGCAAAATTAAGTTAAATAAAAGCGTTTTCCGGCCGACAACCCTTGAAAGCCTTGCGGATTGAACAACCATGCGTAATAACCAACCCGTTACCCAGCGCGAACGTACCTTCCCCGCTCAGCAACGGTTGATCTCCACCACCGATGCCAAAGGCGTGATCACCTACTGCAACGACGCCTTTGTCGAGATCAGTGGGTTCTCCCGCGACGAACTGGTGCGTGCCCCGCACAACCTGGTGCGTCACCCGGATGTGCCGGGCGCGGTCTTCGCGCATATGTGGTCGACGCTCAAACAAGGCTTGCCATGGATGGGCATTGTCAAGAATCGCTGCAAGACCGGTGATCACTATTGGGTTAACGCCTACGTGACGCCGGTTTTCGAAGGCAACCAGGTGGTCGGCTACGAATCGGTGCGCATCAAGCCCACCGCCGAGCAGATCCGCCGCGCCGAAGCGCTCTACCAACGCATCAATCAAGGCAAGTCGGCAATTCCCCAACGCGATAAGTGGCTGCCGGTGTTGCAGGACTGGCTGCCGTTTATCCTGGTGAGCCAGTTGAGCTTCATGATCGGTGCGTCACTCAACTCCCACTGGGGCTTTGCCCTGGCGGCAGGGTTGTCGGTGCCGTTGGGCCTGCTCGGCCTGAGCTGGCAACAGCGCGGTCTCAAGCGTTTGCTGCGCCTGGCCGAGCAGACCACTTCCGACCCGTTGATCGCGCAGATGTACACCGACAGCCGTGGCGCCCAGGCGCGCCTGGAGATGTCGATCCTTAGCCAGGAGGCGCGTCTTAAGACCTGTCTCACGCGCTTGCAGGACACCGCCGAACACCTCAACGACCAGGCCGCGCAGTCCAACACCCTGGCGCATAACAGCTCCAGCGGCCTGGAACGCCAGCGCGTGGAAACCGAACAGGTGGCCACGGCGGTCAACCAGATGGCGGCCACCACCCAGGAAGTCGCCAGCCACGTGCAGCGCACGGCCGACGCCACCCAGGAAGCCAACCGCCTGACCGGCCGTGGCCGCGACATCGCCGGGGAAACCCGCGAGGCGATCCAGCGCCTGTCTGTCGCGGTGGGCGAGACTGGCGTGACCGTCACGCAACTGGCCAAGGACAGCGATGAAATCGGCGGCGTGGTCGATGTGATCAAAGGCATTGCCGACCAGACCAACCTGCTGGCGCTCAACGCCGCCATTGAGGCGGCGCGTGCCGGTGAGATGGGCCGTGGGTTTGCGGTCGTTGCCGACGAAGTCCGTCAACTGGCGCAGCGCACCGCGGAATCGACCGGGCAAATCCACGCCTTGATCGCCAAGCTGCAGCAAACCGCCGCCGCCGCCGTGCAAACCATGGACGCCGGGCATCGCCAGGCCGAAGAAGGCGTGGCGCGGGTAATGGAAGCGGATCAGGCGTTGGTGGGCATCAGTGAGGCGGTAGCGCATATCACCGACATGACCACGCAGATCGCCGCTGCCACCGAAGAGCAAAGCTCGGTGGCCGAAGAGATCAGTCGTAACATCAGCACCATTGCGCTGTTGGCCGACCAGACTTCGGAACAGGCGCTGAACTCGGCGCAGTTGAGTGAAGAATTGACGCATACCGCCAATACCCAGTACTCCCTGGTCGAGCGTTTTAACCGGTAAATACACTGTGGCGAGGGAGCTTGCTCCCTCGCCACAGGTTTCACTCAAGCGCTCTAAGAAAGCTAGAAACCCGCACCGCCGCAGCCTCCAGATGCTGCTCATGACTGAACCCCGACGCCTTCAACGGCTTCAAGTCATGATCCCCTGCCACCAGCCACATCATCTCGATGCTCGGCGATAATTCATACCCCTCCACCGCCGCCCGATTGCCCAGCGCATCCCGCTCGCCCTGCACGATCAACGTCGGCGTCTTCAACCCGGCCAAATGCTCGACCCGTGGCTTTTCCGGCTTACCCACCGCATAGAACGGATACCCCAGGCACACCAGTGCATCGGCGCCTAATTCATCGGCCAATAAACTCGCCATGCGCCCGCCCATCGACTTGCCACCAACGGCCAGTTTCCCAGCGACATGACGTCGCACCTCGGCATACACCTCACGCCAGGCTTCCAGCAGTTTGGGCGCCGGGTTCGGCGGACGTTTGCCACCGTCCACACGGCGCTGGGCCATGTAGGGAAACTCGAAGCGCAACACGTTCACGCCATGCCCGGCAAGGCGCGCAGCCATGTCGTTCATGAAGGCTGAGTCCATCGGTGCGCCGGCACCGTGGGCCAGGATCAGCGTCACTGGCGTGCCCTTCGCGGCAGTCGACGCGGCATCCCACAACCCGCCGCGTTCGCGCACACACTGCGCCCATTGATCCCCGTCAATACTGGCCTTGTGCTCTTTGCCCATGCTTGCCTCGCTTTTTAGTCTGCCTATAACTCCAGCCCAAGTGCCGCATCTGCTTGGGTTGAACCGTGGATGGGGAACCATGAACACTACTTTAAGTACCGCCTATAACTACAAGGTGGTCCGCCAATTCGCCATTATGACGGTGGTGTGGGGCATCGTCGGCATGGGGCTCGGGGTTTTTCTCGCGGCCCAATTGGTCTGGCCTGCACTCAACTTCGATTTGCCGTGGACCAGCTTCGGACGCCTGCGCCCGCTGCACACCAACGCGGTGATCTTCGCCTTCGGTGGCTGCGCGTTGTTCGCCAGCTCCTTCTACTCGGTACAACGCACCTGCCAAACCCAGCTGTTCGCGCCGAAGATCGCCGCGTTCTGCTTCTGGGGCTGGCAGTTGGTCATTCTCTTGGCCGCCATTTCCTTGCCGCTGGGCTACACCAGCTCCAAGGAATACGCCGAGCTGGAATGGCCGATCGACATCCTGATCACCATCGTGTGGGTGGCTTACGCCATTGTGTTCTTTGGCACCGTGGCCAAGCGCAACACCAAGCACATCTACGTCGGCAACTGGTTCTTCGGTGCGTTCATCATCACCGTGGCCATCCTGCATATCGTTAACAACCTGGAAATCCCGGTCAGCCTGACCAAGTCCTACTCCCTCTATGGCGGTGCGACGGATGCCATGGTGCAGTGGTGGTACGGGCATAACGCAGTAGGCTTTTTCCTCACAGCCGGCTTCCTGGGGATGATGTACTACTTCGTGCCCAAGCAGGCCGAGCGTCCGGTGTATTCGTATCGCTTGTCCATCGTGCACTTCTGGGCGCTGATTACCCTGTACATCTGGGCCGGCCCGCACCACTTGCACTACACCGCACTGCCGGACTGGGCACAGTCGCTGGGCATGGTGATGTCGCTGGTGCTGCTGGCACCGAGCTGGGGCGGCATGATCAACGGCATGATGACTCTGTCGGGCGCCTGGCATAAATTGCGCAGCGACCCGATCCTGCGCTTCCTGGTGGTGTCGCTGGCGTTCTACGGCATGTCGACCTTCGAAGGCCCGATGATGGCGATCAAGACCGTCAACGCCCTTTCCCACTACACCGACTGGACCATCGGCCACGTCCACGCCGGCGCCCTTGGCTGGGTGGCAATGATCTCCATCGGCGCGCTGTACCACATGATCCCGAAAATCTTCGGTCGCGAGCAGATGTACAGCCTCGGCCTGATCAACGCGCACTTCTGGCTGGCCACCATCGGCACCGTGCTCTACATCGCCTCGATGTGGGTCAACGGCATCGCCCAGGGCCTGATGTGGCGTGCGGTCAACGAAGACGGCACGCTGACCTACTCCTTCGTCGAAACCCTGGTGGCCAGCCACCCAGGCTTCATCGTGCGGCTGGTGGGCGGCGCCATCTTCCTCAGCGGCATGTTCCTGATGGCTTACAACACCTGGCGCACCGTGCGTTCCGCGCAGCCCGTCGAAGCCGCCACTACTGCGCAGCTGGCCTGAGGAGTCGATGATGAAACACGAAACGATTGAAAAGAACGTCGGCCTGCTGATGCTGCTCATGGTGCTCGCCGTGAGCATCGGCGGCCTGACCCAGATCGTCCCGCTGTTCTTCCAGGACGTGACCAACAAGCCGGTCGAAGGCATGAAGCCCTACACCGCGCTGCAACTGGAAGGCCGTGACATCTACATCCGCGAAGGCTGCGTACAGTGCCACTCGCAGATGATCCGCCCGTTCCGCGCCGAGACCGAACGCTACGGCCACTACTCGGTCGCCGGCGAGAGCGTCTGGGACCACCCGTTCCTGTGGGGCTCCAAGCGCACCGGTCCGGACCTGGCGCGCGTCGGCGCTCGCTACTCGGACGACTGGCACCGCGCGCACTTGTACAACCCGCGCAACGTCGTGCCCGAGTCGAAAATGCCGGCCTACCCATGGCTGGTCACCGCCGCCGTCGACAGCAGCCACACCGAGACCAAGTTGAAAGTGATGCGCACCCTCGGCGTGCCGTACACAGACGACGACATCAGTGGTGCCGTCGCCAGCCTCAAGGGCAAGACCGAGATGGACGCGCTGGTTTCGTACCTGCAAGTGCTCGGTACTGCCATCAAGAGCAAGAGGTGAGCCATGGGATTTGAATTCGATGCGGGCACCATCCGCGGCCTCGGCACGCTGGTGGTCGCCATCGCCTTTATCGGCCTGTCGCTGTGGGTGTTCAACAACCGGCGCAATGCGGAATTCGAGCAGGCGCGCCTGCTGCCCTTCGCCGATGAACCTTCTCCATCCGACGCTCAAGAAGAGCCTGCAATAAGGAGCACACGGCCATGACCCTATTCTGGAGTACATGGATCTGCGTACTGACCCTCGGCAGCCTGATCGGCCTGACTTGGCTCTTGATCGGCACCCGCAAGGGCGAGACCAAGGGCAGCGTCGACCAGACCATGGGCCACGCCTTCGACGGTATCGAGGAATACGACAACCCGCTGCCCCAGTGGTGGTTCATGCTGTTCGCCGGCACCTTGGTGTTCGCGGTCGGCTACCTGATCCTCTACCCGGGCCTGGGCAACTGGAAAGGCGTGTTGCCGGGCTATGAAGACGGCTGGACCCAGACCAAGGAATGGGACAAGGAAATGGCCAAGGCCGACGCCAAGTTCGGGCCGATCTTCGCCAAATTCTCGGCCATGCCCGTGGAAGAAGTCGCCAAAGACCCGCAAGCGTTGAAGATGGGCGGTCGCCTGTTTGCCTCCAACTGTGCGGTGTGCCATGGCTCGGACGCCAAGGGTGCGTTTGGCTTCCCGAATCTGGCGGATAACATCTGGCGCTGGGGCGGTTCGGCCGAGGCGATCAAGACCACCATTCTCAACGGCCGTCATGCAGCAATGCCGGCCTGGGGTGACATGCTCGGCGATGAAGGGGTGAAAAACGTCGCCGCCTATGTACGTCACGACGTGGCCAAACTGCCGTTGCCGGCTGACAGCAGCGCTGACTTGGCAGCAGGCCAAACTGCGTTCAACACCACCTGTGTCGCTTGCCACGGTCCGCAAGGCCACGGCATGGAAGCCATGGGCGCGCCCGACCTGACCAAACCGGCCGGTTACATCTACGGCACCAGCCTTGCGCAGTTGCAGCAAACCATCCGCCACGGCCGCCAGGGCCAGATGCCGGCGCAGGAAGTGCTACAGGGTAATGACAAGGTGCACTTGCTGGCCGCCTACGTGTATAGCTTGTCCCATAACGCTGATGGCGCAACGCCAGAAAGCCAGCCCGAGTAACCGCTGAATGCCGCCCCAACCTGGGGCGGCAACTCTACCTGTGGCGAGGGAGCTTGCTCCCGTTGGGCTGCGAAGCGGCCCCAAAATCTTGGCAGCGCTTCGCACTGGAGCGCCAGCCCGGTCCAACGACAGCAAGCTCCCTCGCCACAGCAGTACCTTCTTGTGCGACCCAGTGTCACACCCTTCCAAAGCACACCTTTCCCCTCCTGCCATTCGGGTCTACGCTTCCCTGCACAGCGGACCGATTCTGGCGTACGTAACGACAAACGTTGCGACCCCATAAATATCCTGTCCACTTGATCAGCTTTCTATTTCCGATTTTATCCTTACACGAAACATGGAAAGGGCGCAGAATCTGGCGTGGAACGCATTGATACAGGTCAGCCATTGCGTTGCAATGGCCCCTCGCTTTCTCCATACTTGCGGCCGATTTTACCTATAAAAAAACCTAAACCGTGGAACCTTAGAATGAGCACAGCAATCAGTCCGACTGCTTATAACTATAAGGTAGTCCGCCAGTTCGCCATCATGACGGTGGTCTGGGGGATCCTTGGCATGGGGCTCGGGGTGTTCATCGCCTCGCAACTGGTTTGGCCGGAATTGAATTTCGGTTTACCATGGACGACCTTTGGCCGCCTGCGCCCGCTGCACACCAACCTGGTGATCTTCGCCTTCGGCGGATGTGCACTGTTTGCCACCTCCTACTATGTCGTGCAGCGAACCTGCCAGACGCGACTGATCTCCGACAGCCTCGCGGCCTTCACCTTCTGGGGTTGGCAAGCGGTCATCCTGGGCGCCATCGTCACCCTGCCGCTGGGTTACACCACCACCAAGGAATACGCCGAGCTGGAATGGCCGATCGCCATTTTGCTCGCCATCGTGTGGGTGACCTATGCCGTGGTGTTCTTCGGTACCATCGTCAAGCGCAAGACCAAGCACATCTACGTGGGCAACTGGTTCTACGGCGCCTTTATCCTGGTGACGGCGATGCTGCACATCGTCAACCACGCCTCGTTGCCGGTGAGCCTGTTCAAGTCCTACTCGGCCTACGCCGGGGCCACGGACGCCATGATCCAGTGGTGGTACGGCCACAACGCCGTGGGTTTCTTCCTGACCACCGGTTTCCTGGGGATGATGTACTACTTCGTGCCGAAACAGGCCGAACGTCCTATTTACTCGTACCGCCTGTCCATCGTGCATTTCTGGGCGCTGATCACCCTGTACATCTGGGCCGGTCCTCACCACTTGCACTACACCGCGCTGCCGGATTGGGCACAGTCCCTGGGCATGGCGATGTCGATCATCCTGTTGGCCCCGAGCTGGGGCGGCATGATCAACGGCATGATGACCCTGTCGGGCGCCTGGCATAAATTGCGCACCGACCCGATCCTGCGTTTCCTCGTGGTATCCCTGGCGTTCTACGGCATGTCGACCTTCGAAGGGCCGATGATGGCGATCAAGACCGTCAACTCGCTGTCCCACTACACCGACTGGACCATCGGCCACGTTCACGCCGGTGCGCTCGGTTGGGTCGCGATGATCTCCATCGGCGCGATCTACCACATGATCCCCAGACTGTTCGGCCGCGTGCAGATGCACAGCGTCGGGCTGATCAACACGCATTTCTGGCTGGCGACCATCGGTACCGTGCTCTACATCGCGTCGATGTGGGTCAACGGCATCACCCAGGGCCTGATGTGGCGTGCAATCAACGATGACGGCACCCTCACCTACTCCTTCGTCGAAGCGCTGCAAGCCAGCCACCCGGGCTATATCGTCCGCGCCCTGGGCGGTGCGTTCTTTGCCACCGGCATGCTGTTCATGGCCTACAACGTCTGGCGCACCGTGCGTGCCTCGGACCCTGCAGAAGCCGAAGCCGCCGCCAAGATCGCCGTTGTGGGAGCCCACTGATGAAGCATGAAGTAGTCGAGAAGAATATCGGCCTGCTGGCCTTCTTCATGGTCATCGCCGTGAGTATCGGCGGCTTGACCCAGATCGTTCCGCTGTTTTTCCAGGACGTCACCAACAAACCGGTCGAAGGCATGAAGCCGCGCACCGCGCTTGAACTGGAAGGCCGCGACGTCTACATCGCCAACGGTTGTGTCGGCTGCCACTCGCAGATGATCCGCCCGTTCCGTGCCGAAACCGAACGCTACGGCCACTACTCGGTCGCCGGTGAAAGCGTGTGGGACCACCCGTTCCTGTGGGGTTCCAAGCGCACCGGCCCGGACCTGGCCCGTGTGGGCGGGCGTTACTCCGATGACTGGCAACGTGCGCACCTGTACAACCCGCGCAACGTGGTGCCTGAGTCGAAAATGCCGGCGTACCCGTTCCTCGTGGAAAACAAGCTCGACGGCAAGGACACCGCGAAGAAGATGGAAGTCTTGCGCACCCTGGGCGTGCCCTACACCGACGAAGACATCGCCGGTGCAGCCGCAGCCGTGAAGGGCAAGACCGAAATGGACGCATTGGTGGCCTACCTGCAAGGCCTTGGCACCATCATCAAAAGCAAACGGTGATTCTTCATGGATATCGGGATGATTCGTGGCTTGGGCACCGTTGTGGTGATGGTGGCCTTTATCGGCCTGGCGTTGTGGGTGTTCAGCCCCAAGCGCAAGTCGGAGTTTGAAGACGCGACCTTGCTGCCTTTTGCGGATGATCCCGAAGCCATCAAGCACGTCGAGCAAGCTTCTAGGAGTAACAAAGAATGACTACGTTCTGGAGTCTGTACGTCACAGTCCTCAGCCTGGGTACCATCTTCGCCCTGACCTGGCTGCTGCTGTCGACCCGAAAGGGCCAGCGCGCCGAGCAAACCGACGAGACCGTCGGCCACTCGTTCGACGGCATCGAGGAGTACGACAACCCGCTGCCCAAATGGTGGTTCATGCTGTTCGTCGGCACCATCATCTTCGCCCTCGGCTACCTCGCGCTGTACCCCGGCCTGGGCAACTGGAAGGGCCTGTTGCCGGGCTACAACTACCTCGACAACGACAAGCAAACCCCCTTCGCCAACGGCCAGACCGGCTGGACCGGCGTGCACGAATGGGAAAAGGAAATGGCCAGGTCGGACGCTAAGTTCGGCCCGATCTTCGCCAAATTCGCGTCGATGCCCATTGAAGAAGTGGCCAAGGACCCGCAAGCCTTGAAGATGGGTGGCCGCCTGTTCGCCTCCAACTGCTCGGTGTGCCACGGTTCCGACGCCAAGGGCGCCTACGGCTTTCCCAACCTGACCGATGCCGACTGGCGTTGGGGCGGCGACCCGGCCACCATCAAGGAAACCATCATGAAGGGCCGCCATGCGGTGATGCCCGCCTGGCTGGATATCCTCAAGGAACAAGGCGTCAGCGATGTGGCCGCGTTCGTCGTCACCAACCTCGACGGGCGCAAACTGCCGGAAGGGGTGAAAGCCGACGTGGCCAACGGCGAAAAACTCTTCGCCGCCAACTGCGTGGCCTGCCACGGCCCGGCCGGTAAAGGCACGCCCGCCATGGGTGCACCCGACCTGACCCACCCTGGCGCGTTCATCTACGGCTCAAGCTTCGCCCAACTGCAACAGACCATCCGTTGGGGCCGCCAGGGCCAGATGCCTGCGCAGGAGCAACTGCAGGGGAACGACAAGGTGCACTTGCTGGCAGCCTATGTTTACAGCTTGTCCCATGGGGATAAGAAGGCTGAAGAGCAATAAAAGCCGCTGCAATAGCAATGTGGGAGGGGGCTTGCCCCCGATAGCGGTGGGTCGGTAGCAGTTGCTCTGGCTGACACACTGCAATCGGGGGCAAGCCCCCTCCCACATTCGAAGGCCTCCAACACTTTTGAGGTCAGGGTCGGCAAAAACCGTCCATACTTCCCAAGTCAATTGATCCAGGTCACGTACACCATCAATTGATTTCACCCAACGCGACCAAAGGTCGCACCCTTGACGTACTATCGGGGGCGTATCATTAAGCCACTGCAACACCCTTCATTTGACCCCGGTTGGCACGTACTGGCCGAGGCAAATCTCCACCGCCGTGGGATGCAATGATGAGCAACCAGATACCGGTACATGACGTTACCCCGCCTGCCAAACACACAAACGGTTCCGACAGTAAAACCGTCGACCTCTACGCCTCGCGAGAGAAAATCTACACCCGCGCCTTCACCGGCCTGTTCCGTAATTTGCGCATGCTCGGCGGTGCCGGCCTGTTCCTGCTCTACTTCGGCACCGTGTGGCTGAACTGGGGTGGCCACCAGGCCGTGTGGTGGAATCTGCCCGAACGTAAGTTCTTTATTTTTGGCGCGACCTTCTGGCCCCAGGACTTCATCCTGCTCTCAGGTATTTTGATTGTTGCGGCGTTTGGCCTGTTCTTTATCACCGTGTATGCCGGTCGCGTGTGGTGCGGTTATACCTGCCCGCAAAGCGTATGGACATGGATCTTCATGTGGTGCGAAAAGGTCACCGAAGGCGACCGCAACCAGCGCATCAAGCTGGATAAAGCGCCGATGGGCGCCAACAAATTCCTGCGCAAATTCAGCAAGCACACCCTGTGGTTGCTGATCGGTTTTGTCACCGGCATGACCTTTGTCGGCTACTTCTCCCCCATCCGCGAACTGGTGTTCGAGTTCTTCACCGGCCAGGCCGATGGCTGGTCGTATTTCTGGGTCGGCTTCTTCACCCTCGCCACCTATGGCAACGCCGGTTGGCTGCGCGAACAAGTGTGCATCTACATGTGTCCGTACGCGCGCTTCCAGAGTGTGATGTTCGACAAGGACACCCTGATCGTTTCCTACGACCCACGCCGTGGCGAGGTGCGTGGCCCGCGCAAAAAAGGCATCGACTACAAGGCTCAGGGCCTGGGGGATTGCATCGATTGCACGATGTGCGTGCAGGTGTGCCCGACCGGTATCGACATCCGCGACGGCCTGCAGATCGAGTGCATCGGCTGCGCCGCCTGTATCGACGCCTGCGACAACATCATGGACAAGATGGACTACCCGCGCGGCCTGATCAGCTACACCACCGAGCACAACCTGTCGGGGCAGAAAACCCACAAGCTGCGCCCGCGCCTGATCGGTTACGCCCTGGTATTGCTGGCGATGATGGGCCTGCTGGCGGCGGCATTCTTCATGCGCTCGCTGGTGGGTTTCGACGTGAGCAAGGACCGTGTGCTGTACCGCGAGAACGCCGAAGGCCGTATCGAAAACGTCTACAGCCTGAAGATCATGAACAAGGACCAGCGCGACCACACCTACGTGCTCGATGCCGCGGGCTTGCCGGACCTCAAGCTGCAAGGCCGTCGCGAAATCAAGGTGGCTGCCGGCGATATCGTCAGCATGCCGGTTGAGCTGTCGAGTGCGCCGGAACAGTTGCCGTCGAGCACCAACGAGGTGACATTCATCCTCACCGATGCCGATGACGCCAGTGTCCACATTGAAGCCAAGAGCCGATTCATCGGCCCCCAAGTCCGCTAATCGCTAACAGAGAACCGAACAATGTCCGTAGCAACTGCCGCAAGCCCTTGGTACAAGCACCTCTGGCCCTGGATCATCATTGGGATCCTGGCCTGCTCGGTGACCTTGACCTTGTCCATGGTGACCATCGCGGTGAATAACCCGGACAACCTGGTCAACGACAACTACTACGAGGCCGGCAAAGGCATCAACCGTTCCCTGGACCGCGAGCTGCTGGCCCAGACCCTGCAACTGCGCGCCAAGGTGCACCTGGATGAGCTGACCGGTGAAGTCGAGGTGAACCTCACCGGCAACAGCAACCCGACCACCCTGGAATTGAACCTGATTTCCCCGACCCAGCCAGAGAAGGATCGCAAGATCAACCTGGCCCGCAGCGACAGCGAACCCGGCCGCTACATCGGCCAGGTCACCGATAAGGTCGAAGGCCGGCGCTTCGTCGAGTTGCTCGGTGTGGAAGGCGATCGCACCTGGCGCATGTTTGAGGAAGAACAGGTCAGCCATGACAAGGACTTGCTGCTGGGTGATGAACCGTTGCAGGGTGCCGAAGACCTGAAAAAATAAACACTTGCGCTTCGTGCATCGCGGCCAAGCCCGCTCCCCCTGGATCGCGGTCCCCTGTGGGAGTGGGCTTGCCCACGATAGCGCCAGTTCACACACCGCCGAACTTCA